>DASYKE010000064.1:0-2788 GCA_035995725.1 Burkholderiaceae bacterium
TCGTCAAACAGGAGTGTTCCTGCCTGTCGCGGGAGATTGGAGCGCCATCTGTATTCGTCCGGAATTACTTTCAGTCATGCGCAATTCGGTACGCTAGCTGGACGGCTGCTGTTGGGAAAGCTGTAAGAACGGAATGGGAACGGGTCGAGGCTGTGTACAAACGCAGAAAAATCCTGGCCTCGAAAATATCGGCCGGCCAAACCGCGCTGTACTAAATTTTTTGTAAACAGGGAATGATCAGACCACCCCAAAAATGAACGGTCAGCGCGTTTTCACGCAGCGTCGGCCGAAATGGTGCAGACTTGGCGACGCTGTTGCGCTTCTTGATCAGGCCAGGATCAAGGGGCAGCAAAAAGGTGCTGCCGTTCGCGCGATGGATCCTGTACGCGGCCCATGGACCATTGACAGGCGTCGGGCCGCAGGCTTTTCACGCTGCGCTGCATGACGCTTGTCCATGTGCGTTCTTATTTACGTCTTTATTTCATCGATTGCCGGGAATTTTCCCGCCACTTGCTCGCCACGTCGAGCTGGGTGAGCGACGCGGCATCGAGCTGCAAACGGGTCGCTGCCACCAGCGCATCGAGCTGGGGCAGGCTGGTGGCGCTGGCGATCGGCGCAGTGATGCTGGGCCGGGCGATCAGCCAGGCCAGTGCCACGCTTGCCGGCGTGCTGTCGTAGTCATGCGCGACCGCATCAAGCGCATCTAGAATGCGCATGCCGCGCGGATTGAGATAGCTTTTGACCTTGTCGCCGCGCGGGCTCTGGCCAAGATCGGCTTCGGAGCGATATTTTCCGCTCAAAAATCCACTGGCCAGCGCGTAGTAATTGATCACGCCGATATTGTTTTCCAGGCAAAACTGTTCCAGACCGTCTTCGAATCCGGCACGATCGTAGAGGTTGTATTCGGGTTGCAAGGTCTGGTACAACGGATAACCATGCTGCTGGCCGAGCGTGCGCGCCTGCTGCAAGCGTTCGCGCGTAAAATTCGACGCGCCGATCACACGCACCTTGCCCTCGCGGATCAGGTCGGCATAGGCGGCGAGCGTTTCTTCCTGCGGCGTATTCGCATCGTCCGCATGCGATTGGTAGAGGTCGATGTAATCGGTTTGCAGGCGCTTGAGCGACGCTTCCGCCGCACGCTTGATATACGCCGGGCTCAAATCGGTGGTGGCGCCCATGCCGACCTTTGTGGCGAGCACGACTTGATTGCGCTTGCCGCTGCGCTTGAGCCATTTTCCGATGATGGTCTCGGATTCGCCACCCGCATGCCCCGGAACCCAGCGCGAATAGACATCGGCGGTATCAATGAGGTTAAGGCCGGAGTCCACGAATTTATCCAGCAGAGAAAAGGAGGTCGCCTCGTCGGCGGTCCAGCCAAAGACATTGCCGCCGAACGCCAGCGGCGCTACAGCGATATCGGAGTTGCCTAACTTTTTCATGATGTGTTCCGTCGGTAAAAAATATTATTCTATGCGTGGTCAGATTTTTGCGCTCGGCATGAAAACTGTTTAGCTGGCGAAATACTGCCGCTTTGAAGCAACGCAATCATGATGGAGGAAATAGTCTGGAAGACTGCTCCGGACGAAAGCGGCCACGCAACGCTCCCGAAAATGGACGTTTCAAGTTCAAGCGAGGGGCGCTTTTGACTTGCCGGCTGAGCGCCCCTTCTCGACTGATAGAATGGACTCCCCTGTTCTTTTCGGCATCAGTCCTTGAGGAACTTGAGCAAGTCGGCATTCAACTGATCCTTGTGCGTGCTCGGCAGGCCGTGCGGTGCTCCCGGGTAGGTTTGCAGGATCGCGTTCTTGACAATCTTGGAAGAGCGCAGGGCCGAAGTCCCGATAGGCACGATTTGATCGTCTTCCCCGTGAATGATCAAGGTCGGAATGTTGAATTTCTTGAGATCTTCGGTTAAATCCGTTTCGGAGAAAACCTTGATGCAGTCGAATTCACCCTTTATCGAGCCCTGCATTCCCATAAGCCAGAACGCATCCCGCAGGCCTTGCGAGACTTGGGCGCCTGGCCTGTTGGCGCCGTAGAACGGCATACTGAGATCCTTGAAGTACTGCGAGCGGTCGGCTCTGAGGCCGGCACGGATCTGGTCGAAGATTTCCATCGGCACGCCGTCAGGATTGGCGGCCGTCATCAGCATGAGCGGCGGTATTGCGCTCACCAGCACCGCCTGGGCGACGCGCGAGGTGCCGTGGCGGCCGATATAGCGGGTGACTTCGCCGCCGCCTGTGGAATGGCCGACCATGACTGCATCCTTCAGGTCGAGCTTTTCGACGAGTGCCGCCAGGTCGTCGGCGTAAGTGTCCATGTCGTTGCCGTTCCAGGTCTGGCTCGACCGGCCATGGCCGCGTCTGTCGTGGGCGATGACGCGAAAGCCGCGTTCGCCCAGAAACATCATCTGGTCGTCCCAGGCGTCTGCGCTCAGCGGCCAGCCATGCGAGAACACAACGGAGCGTCCCGTTCCCCAGTCCTTATAGAAGATCTGCGTACCGTCCTTGGTGGTGATGGTGCTCATGTAATGCTCCTTCGGTTGTTGCCATACCAGGCAGAATTGCCTGCAGGCGTACTTGCAGCCTGCTTCAGATGGCTCACGCCGGAAGCAGGCTGACCTTTCACTCTACTTCTTGTGACGAAAGATTCAAGAAAAACCCGGGATGAACAGGTAAACAATGGGTTCGATATGGGGGGAAATCAAACGATGAAATTACCGCGTTTGCTGCAATCCTTGCTCGTAAAGCTTCAGGCTCTCAGGCAAGGTATTGCATGAAGGAAGGTG
>DASYKE010000065.1:0-28113 GCA_035995725.1 Burkholderiaceae bacterium
ATGTCGGTCTTGACCGTATGTTCCGGACACGCCGGATAACCGGGCGCAGGGCGGATGCCGGTGTAGGCTTCCTTGATCAAGTCTTGACCGGTCAGCACCTCGTCTGATGCATAACCCCATAAATCCTTGCGTACCCGTTCATGCATATACTCGGCAAAGGCTTCGGCCAGCCGATCAGCCAATGACTTCAGCATGATCGACGAATAATCGTCGTGCGCATCTTCGAAACGCTTCTCGTGCTTCTCGATGCCAATGCCGGCGGTAACCGCAAACAAGCCGATGTAATCGGCAATGCCGGAAGATTTCGGTGCGATAAAATCGGCCAGGCATTGATTCGGACGCGCGATGCCATCGATCACCGGTTTGACGGTTTGCTGACGCAGGCCGTAATAAGTGAATGCCACCTGCGTGCGCGTGTCGTCAGTATAAATTTCAATATCGTCGTCATTGACGCTATTGGCCGGCAACAGTGCGATGACGCCATTGGCAGTCAACCAGCGGCCGTCGATCGCTTTCTTCAGCAGCGCCCGGCCTTCCTCGAATACCTTGCTGGCCGCCTCGCCGACCACCGCGTCCGTCAGAATCGCAGGGAATGGACCGGCCAGATCCCATGTCTGGAAGAACGGACCCCAGTCGATGTATTGCGCGATGGTCGCCAGATCGACATTCCTGAATACGCGGCGTCCGATGAATTTCGGTTTGACCGGCGCATATTTGCCGGTGAAATCCAGCTTCGCCTTATTCTTGCGGGCATCTGCCAGCGACAGCATCGGCACCGTTTTCCTGTTTGCATGCTGCTGGCGAATGCGCTCGTAATCCGCAGAAATTTCCTGGATATACTGATCGCGCTGCTCCGGTGTCAGCAGCGATTGCGCCACCGATACCGAACGCGATGCATCGGGCACATACACCACCGGGCCTTCATAGTTTTGCGCGATCTTGACGGCGGTATGCGCACGGCTGGTGGTCGCGCCGCCGATCAGCAGTGGAATTTTCAGCATGCGGAAGTGCGGATCGCGCTGCATCTCTTTGGCGACATGCGCCATTTCTTCCAGCGACGGCGTGATCAATCCCGACAATCCGATGATGTCGGCATTTTCCGCTTTTGCCTTGGCCAGAATTTCGGAGCAAGGCACCATCACGCCCATATTGACGACTTCGAAGTTATTGCATTGCAGGACTACCGACACGATGTTCTTGCCGATATCGTGCACATCGCCTTTGACGGTTGCAATGACGATTTTTCCCTTCGGTTTTGCGGTGACGCCGGTCCTGTGCTCTTCCTTCAGCTTTTCTTCTTCGATGTACGGAATCAGGTGCGCAACCGCCTGCTTCATCACGCGCGCGGATTTGACCACTTGCGGCAGGAACATTTTGCCCTGGCCGAACAAATCGCCGACGATGTTCATGCCGTCCATCAAAGGGCCTTCAATCACATGGATGGGGCGGCCGCCGTTGTGGAGCAATTCCTGCCGCGCCTCTTCGGTATCCTCGACGATCCATTGCGTGATGCCGTGCACCAGCGCATGCGCCAGGCGCTTTTGCACCGTCCCATTACGCCATTCCAGATTCTGTTCTTCCTTCTTGCCGCCGGCTTTCAACGTGCCGGCGAATTCGATCATGCGCTCGGTCGCATCCTCGCGCCGGTTCAACACCACGTCTTCAACCCGCTCGCGCAATTCGGGGTCAAGGTCGTCATACACGCCAACCATGCCGGCATTGACGATGCCCATCGTCATGCCGGCTTTAATCGCATGATAAAGAAATACCGTGTGGATCGCTTCGCGCGCCGGGTCATTGCCACGAAAGCTGAAACTGACGTTCGATACGCCGCCGCTGATCTTCGCATGCGGCAGATTGTCGCGAATCCAGCGGGTCGCGTTGATGAAATCGACCGCGTAATTGTTATGTTCGTCGATACCGGTCGCAATCGCGAAAATATTCGGATCGAAAATGATGTCTTCCGGCGGGAAATTGACTTCCGTCACCAGCAAGTCATAGGCTCGCCGGCAAATCTCGATCTTGCGTTCGAATGTGTCAGCCTGGCCTTTTCCATCGAATGCCATCACGATCACGGCGGCGCCATAACGCCGGCACAACTTTGCCTGGCGCAGAAATTCCTCTTCGCCTTCCTTCATCGAAATCGAATTAACGATCGATTTGCCTTGCACGCATTTCAAACCCGCCTCGATCACCGACCACTTGGAAGAGTCGATCATGATCGGCACCCGCGCGATATCCGGTTCGGATGCTATCAGGTTCAGGAAGCGCGTCATCGCAGCGACCGAATCGAGCATCGCTTCATCCATGTTGATGTCGATGATTTGCGCGCCGTTCTCGACCTGCTGCCGCGCGACGGTCAATGCCTCGTCGTACTGCTCGTTCAAAATCAAGCGCGCAAATGCCTTGGAGCCGGTTACGTTGGTGCGCTCGCCGACGTTGACGAACAGGGAATTCTCGTCAATGATGAACGGCTCCAGGCCGGACAGTTTCATCACATGCGAAGTCTCCGGAATCTTGCGCGGCGCGATGTCGGCAACCGCATCGGCGATCGCCTTGATATGTTCCGGCGTCGTGCCGCAGCAGCCGCCGGCGATATTGACGAAGCCGCTGACCGCAAAGTCTTTCAGCAGGGACGACGTGACATCCGGCGTCTCGTCGAAACCGGTATCCGACATCGGATTGGGCAAGCCGGCGTTGGGATAAATGCAGATATGGGTATCGGCGATTTTCGACAGCTCTTCGGCATACGGCCGCATCAGCGCTGCGCCCAGCGCGCAGTTCAGGCCGACCGTCAGCGGCCTGGCGTGCCGCACCGAATGCCAGAATGCCGGCACGGTTTGGCCCGACAAGATACGGCCGGATGCATCGGTGACGGTGCCGGAAATCATGATCGGCAAACGCTTGCCCGATTCTTCGAAAAAGGTATCGATTGCAAACAGCGCCGCCTTGCAATTGAGCGTATCGAAAATCGTTTCGACCATCAGCACATCGGCACCGCCCTCAACCAGCCCACGCGTCTGCTCCAGATAAGCCGCGACCAGTTGATCGAACGTGATGTTGCGTGCAGCCGGATCGTTCACATCGGGCGAGATCGAGGCTGTCTTCGGTGTCGGACCGAGCGAGCCGGCAACGAAGCGCGGCTTGTCGGGCGTCGAATATTTATCGCACGCTGCGCGCGCCAGCCTGGCTGCGGCGACATTCATCTCGTAGGCGAGATGCGCCATATGGTAATCGTCCTGCGCAATGGCGGTGGCGCCGAAGGTATTGGTCTGGATCAGATCGGCCCCGGCGACCAGATATTTTTCGTGAATTTCGTTGATAACGTGCGGCTGCGTCAGCGTCAGCAATTCGTTATTGCCTTTGACGAAGACCTCTTTTCCCGGCACTGAAAAATCGGCGAACCGCGTACCGCGATATTCTTCTTCCGTAAGCCGGTATTGCTGGATCATGGTGCCCATCGCGCCATCCAGAACAAGGATGCGGCGTGACAACAGATCGCGCAAGAGCGCTTCGGTAGAGGAAATAGCGTCGCGTTTCATGTTGTAATTTCGATCTCTAAAAGCAAAAAACCCGGCCTGCAAAACGGGACCGGGTTATTCGATGTCCGCTTTAGCAGTATTTGATAACGGGACTTTACCCTGGCGCCCGCAAGCTGGGTTTGACTTTTCAATCAAATCGGCGCATTGAAATTATACGTTAAATCACCGGCTCGGGAAAGGAGGAGCCTGCGTCAACCCTGAATCGGCGTCATCAGACCCCTTGCTGTTCATCCCAGGTCCGTCGTGGGGCAATCACGCAGCGGCCCGCACCGATGACCGATGCGGCTCGGTGAGCTTCAACGTCAGGCATTTGGCCGAGCCTCCCGCCTTCATGAATTCGATCAACGGTGTTTGCCGTACCACAAAGCCGCGCGACCGCAACTCGCCGACCAGTGCGGCGGAAGCGCGATTCAAAAAAATATTGTGTCCGCAGTTGACCGCATTGCAAGCGAAATGGAACGCATCCGCGTCGGTCACCGGAATGCGGTATTCCGTCGGCACTCGCGCCGCAATCCGTGCCTGCGACACGGCGTCGAACGCCGCCGGGTAGTACATCAGATACCCCCCCTCCAATGGGCAGAAGCAGGTATCGAGGTGATAAAAACGGTCATTGATCAGCCTCAGCGGCTGGACATCGATATCGAGCCGATCCGCCAGAAGCGGCGCGCATGCCTGGTCCGACCGATGTCCGTAACCGAGCCACAATAATGGCGCTTGCCGGTCCAGCAATGCGTCGCCTGCGCCTTCAAACGGCATGTCGGGCGGCAGCATCAGCACGTCGAAGCCTTGCTCGGCAAACCATTTTGCAAAATGCGGCTCTTCTCCCTGGCGCTCTTCATGCCGAAAGCGCGACAGCACGAACTTGTCGTCCAATACCAGTCCGGCATTGGCGGTAAACACCATGTCCGGCACGCCGGCCGCTGCCACAATGCGCTCGACTTGCGCAACCTTGCCGATCAGCCGGGCCAGCGCATTCCATTGGCGCGTCGCGGCTTTGTTATTGCCGTTTGTGATATTGCCTTCCATCCAGGGATTGATCACATAGGCGACTTCAAAATGATCGGGCGCGCACATCAGGAAACGGTCGGTCATTGCAGGCTCCTTTGGTGAATGAAAAATCATGCGGTAATACGGTCCGCCGTGTTGGCGGTGGCGTTGCATTCTCTGCGGCGACCAACGGAAGTGCAAAGCCGACCAACGGGAGTGCAGAGCTCACACTCCCTGTGGTCGCCATGCGGCGTCGGCAGCGAATCGAACACGGCGCCGATGGTCGCCAGCGCGGCGTCGATTTCGGATTCGGTAATAATCAACGGCGGCGCGAAGCGCACCACAGTGGCATGCGTGTCTTTGGACAGGATGCCCTGGCGCATCAAGCGTTCGCAAAACGACCGCGCGGAAATCGCAGCCGGGTCCAGCTCCAGGCCGATCAGCAAGCCTTTGCCGCGCACCTCGCGAATCGCCGGATGACGGATAGCCAGCAAACCTTCGATCAGGCGTCGCCCCATCTGTTGTGCGCGCTCGGCCAGATTGTCGTCGCGTAACAGGCCTAACGCGGCAGTGCCAACCGCCGTGGCCAGCGGATTGCCGCCGAAAGTGCTGCCGTGATCGCCCGGATTGAACACAGCCATCACGTCTTCACGCGCCAGAAAAGCCGACAGCGGCAGCAATCCCCCGCCCAGCGCCTTGCCGAGAACCAGGCCATCCGGCTTGACTGCCTCATGCTCGCAAGCCAGCAAGCGCCCGGTGCGACCGAGTCCGGTTTGCACTTCGTCGCAAATCAGCAGCACATTGCGACGGGTGCAAATCTCGCGGCACTTCGCCAGGTAACCGGCGGGCGGCACGACAATGCCGGCTTCGCCCTGAATCGGCTCCACCAGAAAAGCTGCGGTGCGCGGTGTAATCGCCGCTTCCAGCGCAGCGGCATCGCCGAACGGTACCGACACGAAACCGGGCGCGAACGGCCCGAAGCCGTCGCGGTATTGCGGCTCGGAAGAAAAGCCGACGATGGTGGTGGTGCGGCCAGCGAAATTGCCGTCGCAAACAATGATTTCCGCAGCATTGTCAGCGATGCCCTTGACCTTGTGGCCCCATTTGCGCGCCGCTTTCAACGCAGTTTCCACTGCTTCGGCGCCGGTATTCATCGGTAGCGCCTTAGGCTGGCCGGTCATCTCGCACAGCAGTTCCAGGAACGGGCCGAGCCCGTCGGTATGGTAAGCGCGCGACGTGACCGCGAGCCGTTGCGCTTGCGCAGTCAGCGCCGCGACCAGTACCGGATGACTGTGGCCGAAACTGACCGCCGAATAGGCCGACATCATGTCCAGATAGCGTTTGCCATCCACATCCCACAACCATACCCCGGCGCCACTCTGCAGCACTACCGGCAGCGGATGGTAATTGCGGGCGCAATAGCGATTTTCTTGCTCAATCAGTGGGTTCATGGCGGCACCTGTCGACGCGGTATTTATTTCTTTTGGTAACCGTATGATAGTCATAAACGGCTGAAACTTTTTTGCGTAATTACGCATAAAAATTCTAAAATATGAAAGAATCTTTCATAGAATTACTTTTTTTGGTGGAATATGATGGATAAGATCGATAGATATGACCGCATCCTGCTGAAGACCCTGCAAGAAAACGGACGCGCGTCGAATGTAGAGCTGTCCGACCAAGCCAATCTGTCGGCGCCGCAGTGTTACCGCCGTGTGCGCAGGCTTGAAGCCGACGGCATCATTCGCGGCTATGCGGCCCAAGTAGTGCCGTCGGCAATTGGACTGGGCGTGACTGCGTTCGTCAGCCTGACTATCGACCGCGAACAATTCAAGAAGGTACGCGAACTGGAAAAAGCAATTCGGCAGTTCCCGGAAATACTCGAGTGCTACACCATTTCCGGCGATTTCGATTATTTGCTGAAGGTGGTGGCAACCGATTTGAAATCGTTTTCCAATTTCCTGACCGATCGCCTGATGCAGGTCCCCGGCGTGTCCGGCGTACGTTCGATGGTGTGCCTGGAGGAAATCAAGCAAGCCAGTGCGCTGCCGGTCGATCAGGCAGTCTGATGGCAACGGATCCGCTTTGTGCCATCGCCGCACAGGTCTTGCGCGCAACATCGGAACGACATCCATGCGACGAATCGCATGCCTTGGTCGGAACTTAGTTGAAACGCCCGCCTTCCATCGGAAAACCCTTCAAGAATTCCGCTGCGGGCAAACGTTTGCCGCCCGATTTTTGCAATTCCGTCAGGCGCAACACGCTCTTGCCGCAGACAACCAGCACGCCGGTTTGCGCATTTGCCGCCAGCACTTGGCCGGGGACTGTGACGGGAGAGGGGGGCGCTACCTCGGCAGCCCATACTTTGATCGGCACGCCATTGAATAACGCAAAGGCGCCGGGAAACGGATTGAATGCGCGTATTTTATGCAAAAGCCTGTCAGCCGATTCCGTAAAATCCAGTGCCGCCTCTTCTTTCGTGACCTTGGCCGCGTAGGTGATCCCCTGTTGCGGCTGCGGTGTCGCCGGCAACGCTCCCTGCTGCAGTTTGCGCAACGCATCGACAATCATCACACCGCCCAGATCCGCCAGCCTGTCATGCAGGCTGCCGGTCGTATCATCGGCCGCAATCGACAAGCGCTCCGTCAGCAGCATCGGCCCGGTATCCAATCCCTGATCCATCTGCATGATGGTCACGCCGGTATGCATATCGCCCGCCTCGACTGCGCGATGAATCGGCGCCGCACCGCGCCAGCGCGGCAATAGCGATGCATGGATGTTGATGCAGCCATGTTTCGGAATATCGAGTACCGACTGCGGCAGGATCAATCCATACGCGGCCACTACCATCGCATCGCACGGAGTCGCATGCAGCAGGTCATGCGTCTGCTTGGCGACGTCCGGGTATTTGCCGTCGAGCCGCAACGATACCGGCTGCGCGACCGGCATCCGATGCGCCAGTGCGAATCGCTTGACTGCGGAAGCCTGCAACTGCATCCCGCGTCCTGCGGGCCGGTCGGGCTGGGTCAGTACCAGCGGGATGGCAAAACCGGCATCGTGCAATGTCCTGAGGGCGACCGCGGCAAATTCGGGGGTGCCGGCAAAGATGATTTTCATGAGCAGGATTGTATTACGATGAATGTATCGCGAGCCAAACCGCCGAACAACATTTCGCAATAATCAATCGGGCGCCCTGCATGCGGCGGCATCGGCCTCACTCCGCTGCGAGCACCGTCGGCAAGGATTGTCAGGCGACATGACGAAAAATACAGAAGCTTTTTCGGGAAGAGCAGGATCTTCGATCGCGGGCGGCATGCCGTCCGGATTTTCCGCTGCAGCTTTCGCCGGCACGGCAAGCGCCGCATATATTTACCGGACCGCCATCCGCTGCTTATCCCGCTTCAATTCCCGCTCTTCCTTCAGCATCTTGGCCTTGATCCGGTTGCGCTTCAGCGGCGACAGGTATTCGACAAACACCTTGCCCTTCAAATGATCTATTTCATGCTGAATGCATACTGCCAGCAAGCCGTCGGCTTCGACCTCGAACGGCTTGCCGCTAACATCCAGCGCGCGCGCCTTGACCTGCGCATGGCGCTCGACGCCGTCATAGACGCCCGGCACTGACAGGCAACCTTCATCGTAAATCTGCTTTTCCGCGCTGGCCCAGACGATTTCGGGATTGATGAAAACCCGCAGGTCGCTGCGCGTGTCCGACGTATCGATGACAATGATTTGTTCATGCACATCGACTTGCGATGCGGCCAACCCGATGCCGGGTGCTTCATACATGGTCTCCGCCATATCGGCGACCAATTGCTTCAGACGCGCGTCAAAGGCGGTAACCGGCCTGGCTATTTTATGCAAGCGCGGGTCGGGATAACGAAGAATATTCAATAAAGACATACGGCTTTTGTGCAACAACTCGGCAGAATAAGAGTGTTGTTTTCCTTGCTAGTTCAAGCATTTATCGGCAGAATTTGATTCAATTTGGCAACTTCCGTCACCGTCTTCTGGGAGGCGGCGTATAAGCTGTTATAGCCATCATCATCCCAAATCGATATGCCGTACTTACCGGACAACCCATGAAAAAGTTTAGCACAGCCAGATTTATTCTCGCTATTGCCTATGGTTTTTTACCATTATCCGGATTGGCGGCTCCTTTAAGCCCCGAAGCATCGGCACCAATGACTCAGTGCGAGTTTTTGACCAATGCCCCGGACCAGCATGTGGTGGTGCGCGGCGATACGCTGTGGGGAATCTCGACCAAGTTCCTGCAATATCCCTGGTGCTGGCCTCAGGTCTGGGACCTCAACCGCGAGCAAATCCGCGATCCGCACTGGATCTACCCCGGCCAGATCGTCTATCTGGATCGCGTGGCGGGCCGCTTGCGCCTCGGCACACCGTCCGGTCAGGGCGGGGGGAGTCAGGGCGCAGGCATACCGACTGTCCGGCTGTCGCCGCAGATGCGCATAGAAGGATTGGGGCAGGATGCAATTCCTGCGATTCCACTCAGCGCGATAGAACCATTCCTATCGCAGCCGCTGATCGTCGAAGAGGATGAGCTGAAACATGCGCCGCGCATCGTCGCTGCGCAGGAAGGCCACGTTTTCCTCGGCAAAGGCGATAAGGCGTATGTGCGTGGCGACTTGAAAGACGGTACCTCATTCCAGGCATTCCGCCCGGGCAGGCCCCTCATGGATCCGGTCACCAATGCAGTTCTTGGCTATGAGGCCGCCTTTCTCGGCACTGTCAAACTGGACCGCCCTGCAAAAACCGCCAATGAAGCGCATCGATTTATCGTGGTCATGTCGAAAGAAGAAATGGGTGTCGGCGACCAGCTGGTGCTGGTGCCCCCGACACCCATCCTCAATTACGTGCCACACTCGCCTGCGGCACCGGTCGATGCCCGGATCGTAGCAGTTTACGGCGGCGTCACGCAAGCGGGACAAAACCAGGTGGTCAGCGTCAATCGCGGCAAGAATCATGGCCTTGATGTCGGCGCAGTGCTGCAGCTCTATCGTTTCGGTGAGATCATCGCCGATCGCACCGACAATAAAAAGCTTGTCAAATTACCTGATGAGCAATATGGCAACCTATTCATCTTCCGCGTCTTCAACAACATTTCTTACGGCTTGATCATGCAAGTTACCGACGCGGTCCAGATTGGCGACATCGCCAAGTCTCCGGAGTAATTCGTACAGTGTCGTTCAGTGAAGGGCTCGCGGCCTGGATTCGGCTTGAACAAACTAGCGGCGTAGGGCTCGAAACCGCCCGCAAGCTGCTGGCCGCATTCGGCTTGCCTGAAAATATCTTCGACGCAAGCTTTTCCGCTCTGCAAAAAGTCGTTCCGGAACGTATCGCGCATGCATTGATCGCTCCAGTCTCCGATCAAACCCGGGCGCTGATCGAAAAAACATCGACGTGGGCCGAACAATCCGGCAATCACGTGATAACACTGGCCGATACCGGCTATCCGAAAACGCTGCTCGATATCGCCGATCCGCCGCTGATCTTGTACATCAAGGGGCGGCTGGACCTGTTGTCGAAGTTTTCGCTGGCTGTTGTCGGCAGCCGCAACGCCACCGCGCAAGGCGTATCCAATGCGGAAAAGTTTGCAGAGGCATTGAGCCGGGCCGGCCTGACGATTGTCTCCGGCATGGCGCTTGGTATCGATACTGCCGCTCATCAGGGAGGTTTGCGTGCCGGCCATGATGGCAATGCAGGATCGACCATCGCCGTTATCGGCACCGGCGCCGACATCGTTTATCCGGCGCGCAACCGGGCTCTGGCTCACCAGATAGCGGATGCAGGATGCATTTTAAGCGAATATCCGCTCGGCATGCCGGCCATTGCGGCCAACTTTCCGCGCCGCAACCGTATCATCAGCGGTCTGGCGCAGGGTGTTCTGGTGGTTGAAGCGGCTGCGCAATCCGGTTCGCTGATCACTGCGCGCATGGCACTTGAGCAAGGGCGGGATGTGTTTGCAATTCCCGGTTCGATCCATTCACCGCTTTCCAAAGGCTGCCATCAACTAATCAAGCAAGGCGCAAAGCTGGTTGAATCGGCGCAGGATATTCTGGAAGAACTCGGGCATTATAAAATCGAACAGCCGGCAACGATGGCCGCGGCACGGCCCGGTTCGAAAGATCCCGTTACAGAAAAACTGCTCGCTGTCATGGGCTTCGATCCGGTAGATATGAATCTGCTCGCCGAGCGTTCCGGGCTGGACGTGGTGGCGCTGAACGCGCGCCTGCTGGTGCTGGAGCTGGACGGTTTGATCGAAATGCTACCAGGCGGAATTTATCGACGGCTTGCATAGAACTTTTTACCGATTCTGGTATTCTTAAAGTAGGATGCGCAAACAAAATGCCCCGTATTGGTGTAATCTGTTCAGCACTATTCCGGCAGCTTGATGCTTGATCTACAAAGAAGTTGTTCTAAAGAACATGATGCGGCAAAGTGTCATTTATCTGCAACTCCTTGCCCCAAGTTAACGACGCTAGCGCTTGTGCCACCATCACCTTAACGTTACAGTAGATCCATGTTTGACGTCCTTGTTTACCTCTACGAAACTTATTATCGGCCCGACGCCTGCCCCGATTCCGAGGCGCTGGTCAAAAAGTTATCGGCAGTCGGCTTTGAAGAGGAAGAGATTTCCAAGGCACTCGGCTGGCTTACCGATCTGGCGGAGGCAACCAACGAGTTTTCCAGTCAGCACCCTCAGCCCGCTTCATCTTCCGGTTTTCGTATTTATGCAGATCGTGAACTGGATATATTGGGTACGGCGGCGGTAGGATTCATCCAGTTTCTGGAATCTGCCAAGGTATTGAATCCGGTTCAACGCGAAATCGTCATTGAGCGCGTGCTTGCGGCGAGCGAGTCGCAGATATCCCTCGACAAGCTCAAGGTAATCGTGTTGATGGTGCTGTGGAGCCAGGGCAAGGAACCGGACGGATTGATGTTCGATGAATTGTTCCTGGACGACGACGACGCCGAACCACGGCTGTTGCATTGACCAGCAAGCTTTTGCCCGCCGGCCCGGTTCCCTACGAGCCCTCATCAAACCACGATTAGCATCCTTGCCTGCTTGCGGATTCCGCAGTAACCCGCTTATCATTGGCCGCAATTGACCTATAGTTGCCATATTATTAGTTATTTGCCCCAGGCAATTCTTATACTATGCACTGTACTATGCTGAATAACGCGTATTTTTGCGCGCATATTTCGAGACTTTATTTATGAACAAGACCCTCATCATTGCCGAGAAACCTTCTGTCGCGAACGATATCGCGAAGACGCTGGGCGGCTTCACCAAGCACGATGAGTACTTCGAATCGGATCAGTACGTATTGTCGTCCGCCGTCGGCCATCTGCTTGAAATTGCGGTACCGGAAGAACACGACGTCAAGCGCGGCAAATGGTCGTTTGCTCATTTGCCGATGATTCCGCCGCATTTTGCACTGAATCCGATTGCCAAGACCGAGTCGCGCCTCAAGGTGCTCAACAAGCTTATCAAGCGCAAAGATGTGAATGCGCTGATCAATGCCTGCGACGCCGGACGCGAAGGCGAACTGATTTTCCGGCTGATTGCTCAATATGCGAAAGCCAGGCAGCCGATCAAGCGCCTCTGGCTGCAATCGATGACGCCCGGAGCGATCCGCGAAGCATTCAGTCATTTGCGCGAAGACAAGGAAATGCTGCCGCTGGCTGACGCCGCGCGCTGCCGCAGCGAAGCCGACTGGCTGATCGGCATCAACGGCACGCGCGCAATGACCGCGTTCAATTCGAAAGAAGGCGGTTTTTATCTGACCACCGTAGGCCGGGTGCAGACACCGACGCTGTCGATCGTGGTCGAGCGAGAGGAAAAAATCAAGAAATTCGTGCCGCGCGACTTTTGGGAAGTGCGCGCCGAATTCATTTGCGCAGCCGGCATTTATGAAGGCCGCTGGCTCGACACCAAGCACAAGAAAGATGAAACCGATCCGGAAAAACGCGCCGAACGTCTGTGGAGCAAGGCCGCGGCTGAATCGATCGTCGCTGCTTGCCGCGGCAAGCAAGGCAACGTTACCGAAGAATCGAAACCGACCACATCAATGGCACCTGCGCTGTTCGACTTGACCAGCCTGCAGCGTGAAGCGAATGCGCGCTTTGGTTTTTCCGCCAAAAACACGTTGGGCCTGGCGCAGGCGCTGTATGAAAGACACAAGGTATTGACCTATCCGCGTACCGATTCGCGCCACTTGCCGGAAGATTATCTGAACACGGTCAAGCAAACGCTGGAGACAATTGCGGAAAACAACAACTACCATCAGTTCGCCGCGCAGATATTGAACAAGAAATGGGTCAAGCCGAACAAGCGTATTTTCGACAACACGAAAATCAGCGATCACTTCGCAATCATCCCGACCACGCAAGCGCCGAAAAACCTGTCCGAGCCGGAGCAAAAACTCTATGACCTCGTGACGCGCCGTTTCATGGCGATTTTTTTCCCGGCTGCGGAATACCAGGTGACGACGCGCTACACCGAGGTTTCCGGTCATCAGTTCAAGACCGAAGGCAAGGTCATGACCAATCCCGGCTGGCTTGCGGTGTACGGCAAAGAAGTGGTTGACGAAAAAGACCCCGAGAATAGCGGCACGCTGGTACCGGTCGCCAACGGCGAGAAAGTCAAAACCGACAAGATCACTGCCAATGGTCTGGTCACCAAACCGCCTGCGCGCTATTCGGAAGCGACGCTGCTCTCCGCAATGGAAAGCGCCGGCAAGCTGGTTGACGATGAAGACCTGCGCGACGCGATGGCTGGCAAAGGCTTAGGCACGCCGGCTACACGTGCCGCGATCATCGAAGGCCTGCTGAATGAAAAATACCTGCTGCGTGAGGGCCGGGAATTGATGCCGACCGCTAAGGCGTTCCAGTTGATGACGCTGTTGCGCGGGCTTGGCGTCAATGAACTGACCGCGCCGGAATTGACAGGCGAGTGGGAATACAAGCTGTCGCAAATGGAACACGGCAAGATCAGCCGCGAAGAATTCATGCGCGAAATTGCGCAGATGACGCAAATCATTGTCAAGCGCGCCAAGGAATACAACAACGACACTATTCCGGGCGACTACGCGACGTTGAAGGCGCCCTGCCCGAACTGCGGTAGCGTGGTCAAGGAAAACTATCGCCGCTTTACCTGCACCAAATGCGAATTCTCGATCAGCAAGACACCCGGCAGCCGCCAGCTCGAAGCCGCCGAGGCCGAGGAGCTGCTGACCAATCGGACTATCGGTCCGCTGCAAGGCTTCCGCTCGAAGATGGGACGGCCGTTTGCCGCCATCCTGAAAATTTCCCGCGACGAGGAAATCAACAATTTCAAACTCGAATTCGACTTCGGCCAAAACGATGAAGGAGAGAATGGCGAAGGCGTCGATTTCACAGGCCAGACGGCCCTCGGCGCATGCCCGAAGTGCGGCAGCGGCGTCTATGAAATGGGCTTGGCATACGTGTGCGAGAAAGCGGTTGCCAAGCCCAAGGCATGCGATTTCCGCAGCGGCCGCATTATCCTGCAACAGGAAATCCTGCCTGAACAAATGGTGAAGCTGCTTAACGACGGCAAGACCGATTTGCTGCCCGGTTTCGTGTCGCAGCGTACGCGCCGCCCATTCAAGGCTTTCCTGGTCAAGGGGAAGGATGGCAAAGTGAGCTTCGAATTCGAAGAACGCAAGGCGAAAATTCCGGCAAAAGGTAAAGTCGCCGTCAAGGCGGTGGATCAGGCGCCTGAAAAAGTCGTGAAAAAAATCGTGAAAAAAGTAGCGTCAAAACCACCGCTGAAGAAGGCAGTCGCCAGGAAACCCGCGGCAAAAAAAGCGGCATAACATGCATGGCAGATCTGGTAATGAAGCTATGCCCGTATTTTTCCATAAAAAACATACGGTTTATGCGGCGATAGATTAGCTGCGGCCTGTCACCGGGCGCGGTTTATATGCGGCATCCAGCGCTGCGATTTCTTCGACAGACAATCGTTCCTCGGTGGCTGCAACAGCGTCTTCCAGCTGCGGTAGTTTTGATGTGCCGACAGTCAGGGCGGCCGTCCCTTTGTGCAACAGCCACGCATACGCGGCCTGCACATTCGATATGCCCTTGGCTTGTGCTATCTTGGTTAATGCATCCATCACCGCGAAGTCCGCTTCGTTCTAGTAATTACGCTGTGTGATTTCATCCGCTCCGGCACGCTACGTGGCGGAATTGTTCGCAATCGTGCTCCTGTCGTCGGCTTGCGATTGCCCGCCAAAAACCCGTTCGCTAACGAAGATTGACGTAATGCATCAACATTCTTACCTCTATGGAAACCGGAATTTCCATTACGGCACAACCAATGACATTCTGTCTTTACAGAGCGTATTCCTCATGGAACTTTAGTGACAATTGTAAAGTCAAAATGTCAAGAGAAGAGGCGTAATAGCTGCGCCAGAAATGAGCGGCGCGTACCGCCCGAGTTTATGGAGAAACCATGATTTCGCATATTCCTGTTTCACTGGCGTGCGCCATTGCAGTCAGCGCAAGCCTGTCTGCATGTTCAACCAGCCCTACCCGTCAGCAAGTTGGTATTGGTACCGGGGCGGTTCTCGGCGGTGTCGCCGGCAGCGTATTGACGGACGGCAGCACGCTTGGCACGGTTGGCGGGGCCGCAGTTGGCGGTGTGGTCGGCAATGAAGTAGCGAAACCAAAAAAATAAAAATTGTCGGCAAAGCGAAGAGCATTATGGCTGACAGGCCTCGATGCGTAGCGACAGGTATAGCCTGACAGTTCCGCTATGTGTAATTCCCGTTAATCTTTTCCTGCCGTTAATTCAGGTTCGAAGAAACACCATTTTGCCTGCGGCCAGCGCTCCTGTATGCTTTGTTCCACTACATTGATGGCGTCTACCAACGCGACGTCGGAAGATTGGCGCTGCATTTTTGCCTGTACTGCAATCATCAATTGCTCCCCCCATTGCAGCGTGATCAAATGAATGACACATTCGACTTCCGGCCGTCCTTCTATATGCGACTTGATGGCGGCATGGACTTCGGGTGCGGCTGATTCGCCTGTAATCATCGCTTTCACCTCATGCGTAATTATTATCGCGACCACCATCAGCAATATGCCAACCACAATCGAACCGGATGCGTCCCATAACGGGTTGCCGGTAACGATCGTCATCAGCACCGCAATAAATGCAATCCCGAGGCCTGCGAGCGCCGCAATGTCTTCCCCTGCGATGACCATCAGTTCGGATTGACGCGTCTCGCGAAACCATTTGATAAACGGCTTGCCTCCCGATATCTTGCGGATTTCGGTCATTGCTCCATGCAGCGAAAATGCCTCGAGTACGACCGATATACCGAGCACGATCAGAGCCGTCGCCGCATTGCTCAAAGGTACCGGATGATTGAAGTGCTTGATGCCTTCCATCACGGAAAAAGCACCACCAAGAAAAAACAGCAGCAACGCAACCATCATGGCCCAGAAATAGACGACACGGCCATACCCCATTGGATGGATTTCATTCGCCGGTTTTTTCGATTCCCTTAATCCGAGCAGCAAAAAGATTTGATTGGTACAGTCAGCCAGCGAATGGATCGCCTCCGCCATCATTGCATTGGAACCGGTAAAAATGGCCGCACTGAATTTCGCGATCGCGATGCCGCCATTGGCGCCGAGCGCATAAAAAATCGCCTTGGTAGAACCTTCCGTATGCGAAGACATGATTAATTCCAGGAAAGACGGATGTGTTTTCTATTGGCTACGACTGAGAAAAATTTTGCTCGTATTCGATACTCGCCTGAATTTATCGTATGTATCAGCGTTGCTACTATATCCGTTGTGAGCGGGACCGAGACTCCGGACGCATTGATGAAAATCAATGTCTTGAAAATTTATAAAAAGAGATTTAGGAACTTCCGATGTCAATTTGCATTCTACTTAATGCAAATGCAACGTCTGTACGCGAACATATTGTGTCGTTGTCGTCTTTCACCTTTTCAAGGAGCTTTCTATGAATAAATGGATTATGCCTTTGGCATGCGTTGCTGTACTTGCTGCCTGTAGTTCAACAGGTGAGCGCGGAATGGGGTCTACTTCCGGCTCATCATCCGGAATGGGATCTGCTTCCGGCTCCGCGTCCGGTTCAGCGAGCCCATCATCGGGCAGCTCCGGATCCGGCATGTCGGGCAGCAGCGGCACCAGCGGTTCTCCCACTACTTCAGGCACATACCAGGCGCCGGGAACGGATAAACTTCCTGGATCTAAAGGTACAGCCGGAACCTCGGTTGACCCCAACGCTCCAAGCTCTTCCAGCAGCTCCGGAACTTCCGGTTCGACCGGTAGCTCAAGCTCCGGCACGACAGGCAGCACGCCCAAGTATTAAGGGCTGCACAAGCTGAATTCTTTCAAGCGCAAGCAGATAATGCGTGCGCTTGATTTTTCTATGTGCCCGGCTAAGCACCCGCTGTGGCCATTGCCTAATGAAACAAAACGTCATAGCAATCGGTATCGGGTTGCGATCAATTGCGCATAGGATGCTGTGCAAGTTGACCCTCTTTTTATCCAGCACTCTACGTTATACCGGTGCTTAAGACCATGCTGTTAAAAACGCCAGGTCAGACGCTAATCTGGCGATTCGCTTGCGCGTCGTTCAAGCTGAATTTTGCGCCGATATCCAGATCAACATTCCTGCCAGGCGAATAGATCAGGCCTGTAAAAAATAGGCCTTGTGGGTCGAGCTTGTAATGTCGGTGTTGTGCGCCTGCTTCGAGAAACCGTCACTTCATGCCGAACGGGCCATCCATGGCGCGCATTGGCGAGGACAATGAATAGCCGGCGTTGATGAACACACCCAGGCTTTCCCGCACACTATGTATGTGTAAGTGACAGCGCCGATCCGGCCGGTTTGGCCAATTGTTTGATCCAGTTGGTGTTGATTTCCAGTTGATGATTGCCTGCATCTTGCGTACCGGTGTCGCCGGTAACCAGCTTGTGCGCAGCAAAAGAAGCGTATGCAGTACCAGTGAATAGCCCGACCAAATGAATTTTTTCCATTTTTTCAGAGCGCTATCTAGGCTATGACAGGGGTATTTAGAGACGAATTCCGTTTTGTAGCATTGATCTTTTGACGCTTGCGCCATACGGTTCAGCCTGCGTTCCGATAGCAAGAGGTATTATGGGAAAAATTAATACCTTAATAATTATTGCAGTCTTGTTTGAGTAATCATTTGCTGCAAACTGTTTCTATAAAGCATTATTTTACACGCTCTGTGGTTCAAAATCGGCCATCTCCCGCTCCTGACAATAAAGACCGAACAATAAGCAACAAGAGACTAGATTGCGTTGTAAACCACAATGGTTTCCGTAACTGGAATGCAAATCAAACCTTTCCAAACACTGCAGGCACTTGCTGCATTGCTGGCCAATGTATATATGTTGTTCAATGCGGAGCTGCGCACAAGGCGATGTGGTGACAAGCGCTGCTGTTTTTGCGTTTGCCGATGCAAATCCTGTTGATCATGTGGATCTGGCAGGCGACGCAAAAGCCTGGCTCAGTACAACAACACAGGCGATCGTGAATGGCGCCCCGTACCTGGCCCGGCGAAACCGGCGGGCCACGCGCTCGGTGACTTTGCGCTACACTCGATTCCCATCTTCCATTCAATCTGATATCGCCATGTTTACCGTGTCCCGCGCACCCCAGCTGAAAACCGTTCTGATCGCGAGCGGCCTGGTCCTGACACTCGCGATGGGCGTGCGCCACGGCTTCGGATTCTGGCTGCAACCGATCTCGCAGGCACACGGCTGGACGCGCGAGACTTATTCGCTGGCACTTGCATTGCAAAACCTGATGTGGGGCGTATTCGGGCCATTCGCCGGAATGGCGGCGGATCGCTTCGGCACGGCACGCGTGATCATCATTGGCGCAATTCTGTACATGGCAGGCTTGCTGTGGATGGCACTTATCGATCAGCCTACACTGTTCGTGGTCGGTTCCGGCATCCTGATCGGTGGCGCATTGGCGTGTACCGCATTCGGCGCCATCAGCGGAATCGTGGGGCGCATTGCACCGGAATCGAAGCGTTCGTGGGCATTCGGTATTTCTTCCGCCGCCGGGTCGTTCGGCCAATTTGCGATGATGCCGGTGGAACAGCATTTGATTTCGGCGACCGGCTGGCAAAGCGCATTTTTTCTGCTCGCAGCACTGGTGGTGCTGGTGATGATCCCGATGGCGTTTTCGCTGCGCGAGCCGGCAGTCGTCAAGGCCGCGGGGCGCGAGCAAAGCATTTTGGAAGCAACCAGGGAAGCATTCGCCTATCGTCCATTCCTGTTGCTGGTGGCCGGCTATTTCGTCTGTGGCTTCCAGGTCGTGTTTATTGGCGTGCATATGCCGGCTTATCTGAAAGACAAAGGCATCATGGATCCGAATGTCGCGGTGATAGCGCTGGCGTTGATCGGCCTGTTCAATATTTTCGGCTCATATTACGCAGGGAAGCTGGGCGGCATACTGCCCAAGCGTTATTTGCTGTCGTCGATTTATATCGGGCGCGCAGTGATCATTTCGCTGTTTTTGCTTGCGCCGTTATCGTCGTGGTCGACCTATATCTTTGCTGCGGCAATGGGCTTGTTGTGGCTGTCGACCGTGCCGCTCACCAATGGCGTCATTGCCGGCATTTTTGGCGTAAAGTATCTATCGATGCTGTCCGGTTTCGTGTTTTTTTCGCACCAGGTAGGCAGCTTTCTGGGCGTCTGGCTGGGCGGCTATCTGTATACCAGACAAGGCAACTACAACACGGTATGGATGATCACGATTGCATTGGGCGTATTTGCCGCTCTGGTAAACCTGCCGATCAACGAAAGGGCAATCGTGCGTACGCAACCTGCAATGGCTTGACGAGATGAACGCGATGCATGCACACATTAAACGCTGGTTGCTCGGTGCCGCTTTGGCGACGGTGCTGGCGCTCGCGTTCATGGCTTATCTGCGCCCCTCCTTTGTCGTCGACCTCGCGAACCGGTTTATGCTGTGTTTCTAAATCCCTCATCGAACGGCATCCATCAGTAATGCAGCCAATGCAAGCACCAGCGTTTTAGATTTGCGTTGCCGCACGTACAATACAATATATGGATATCACGCTACCCGAACTGGAACAGGCAATCAATTATTGGCGCTCGCTGCGTCCATCCATGGGTGAGGAGCGCGCATTGTCGCCTGAGGTCGATACATTGGCCACCATTTATGCAATGATGATTTTCAATCAGACCAAGGTCGTCTCGCTGGATATGATTGGTCAAGCCGCGCAGCAATTGCTGGAATCCTGGCGAAAACAGAACGTGTGATTCCGTAGCGGCCAAACTGTCGGGTTTTCAAACATGTGATGCGCACTCCGGACAAGTTGCAACTCGCAATGCCCTGAGAAAAATTCGTCGCATCATGTTTAGCGAAAGCGTCCTGATCCAGTTTTTGGATCAGACTGCCAGGTGACGCGCCTGGCGCTGCGGGATGATCGATTCGGCTTTGGCGAGTGCAGACCTTTTCGGCTTGATATGCGATTTGTGCGCCTGACCTGCATAGTCGCTGCTTATCAATGCCGCCACAGCATCAGCGTCGGCCCCTTGCGTCCCCAACCATTGGGCCACCAGCTCAGCCAGACGTTCGAGCGCGATACGATGCGTCGCATCGGTCTGCGCGTATATCCAATCTGACAGCGCCATGAAATTATTGAACGGCGCGTTGCCGAGAACGAGCGGCAAGGTATTGGCGAAGCGTCCCGAGTTCGCAATCAAGTCCCAGTATCGCGCAAAGCGCACCAGCCGTTGCATCGTGCCGAAATCGATGCGGTCGGTCGCGAGAATCGTGTAAGGCGGATGCGAATCGAACACCAGACCGTACGCTTCGGTATGGCGGATGATCGGCGTGCCGCGCAATCTTTTCAGGATACCGAACTGGATCTCATGCGGCTTCAGTGCATACAGCCGGTCGAAGCCGCGCGCGAAACTTTCCACGTCTTCGCCCGGCAAACCGGCGATCAGATCGATGTGCAAGTGGGCATTTGAATGCTCGCGGAGCCAGCGGATATTCTCGGCGGCTTTTTCATTATTCTGCTTGCGGCTGACCAGGGCCTGCACATCCGGATTGAACGACTGTATGCCGATTTCGAACTGCAATGTACCGGGCGGGAATTTTTTGATCCCTTCCTTGAGTGCGTCGGGCAGGTGATCAGGCACCACCTCGAAGTGGGCAAATACCGGGTCGTCCGGACGGGCTGCCAGCTTGTCCAGGAAGAACTGCATGATTTTCAGGCTCGACTTGATATTCAGATTGAAAGTGCGATCGACGAATTTGAACAGGCGCGCGCCGCGCGCATGCAGGATTTCAAGTTGCGCCAGAAAATTATCGAGCTCGAAAGGCCATGCGGTCTTGTCCAGCGCCGACAGGCAGAATTCGCATTTGAAAGGGCAGCCGCGCGACGCTTCGACATACAGCGTGCGGTGCGCGATATCCTCGTCGTTATACAGCCCATACGGCAATGCGATATCGGATAGTGGCGGCTGCACGCCGGCATGAATTTTCATAATCGGTTTCGGACCATGAATAAGCGCCCGGCACAACTGCGGGAAGGTGATGTCGCCCCAGCCGGTTACAAGGTAGTCAGCCAGTTGCACAATTGCCTGCTCGCCGGATTCGTAAGATACCTCCGGCCCGCCCAGCACGATGACGACTTCCGGCGCTACCCGTTTCAGCATTGCGACCACTTTGGTGGTCTCTTCGGCGTTCCAGATATAGACGCCAAACCCGATTATGCGTGGCCGATACGCCAACAGCTTTTCGACGATCTCTGCGGTCCTCGTGCCAATCACGAACTCGTGCAGCTGCGTATCGGGCTGCAGATCCCCCATGTTCGCAAGCAGATAGCGCAAGCCGAGCGATGCATGCGCATAGCGGGCGTTGAGAGTCGAGAGCAGAATGGTCATTGCGTGGATGCGTTCGGTAAAGCCGCCATTTTACGCCGCATGAACCTTGTTGTTTTGCGTGACATGTAGTTGAGGTGCAAAGGCGGTCCGCCAGTTGCATAACACAGCGAGCGACTCTGCTTATCCGGCAGGCTTGTTCCCCTGCAGTGAGCACAAGGTCTGAAGCGCAATACAGCGTACTACGCCACCATCACCATAAATGCATCGGTGCTGCGGCCCGCGCCGCATGTATTGCATAAAACTCTGCTTTTCTCCACCGTGTTTTATTTTGAGAAAGCTCTATTCATAAAACTTTATTTCAGCCGTGGCGCATATTCATTATGCGCCGCATGTCGTATTGCGCGAAGCCGGCCTTACTTTCGATCTGGAAAAAGTTGACCTCAGCGGCAAGATAACCGCTGGCGGAACGGATTTAAAGACTGTCAATCCGGAGGGCTACGTGCCCGCACTGCAACTGGATAACGGTCAGGCGTTAACTGAAGGGCTGGCGATCGCGCATACCTTGCCGATCTGGCACGTGAAGCCTTGGCTGTCAGAATCTCGCTGCTCGCCAGACAACTGTAAAATTCTGCTTATCTGGCCGGGAACCAGTTCACCGTCGCGGATGCCTATCCATTTACTGTTCTGCGCGGGGGTCCTAAGGACATATCTGATCTGGGCCGCTGGCCTGTAGTGCCGACTTGTCTGGAACGGATTGCCGTCCGTCCTGCGGTTCATGCCGCATTGCTGGCAGAAGGTTTGATAAAAGCATGACGCCTGCTGCCTGTCAATGCGGCTCTCAAGGGACAGCCACCGGTTCGGCCTTACGGAATAGCCGTGGCTGCCCGATGGGCAGCTTGATGCAAGAGCCATACGCGAATGACCGTGCTGTACAACCGGTTCGTGCCGCATAGCGCCGCTTCTTGCCTTGAGTAACATTCAATCTATATATGGGTGCCGAATCTTACGATATGCACATGAAACCTGACAACGAGTTCCACTCCGGCAGGCATCGCGTCGCGTTGGTATTGCAAGGCGGCGGTGCGCTCGGCGCCTACCAGGCCGGTGTTTATCAGGCGCTGCACGAATATGGTCTGACACCAAACTGGATCGTGGGCACGTCGATCGGCGCAATCAATGCCGCCCTCATTGCCGGCAATGAAAGCGGCACGCGGTTGTCGCGGCTGAAGGAATTCTGGGATGGCGTGGCACATGACGATCTGATCGACTTGCGCAAGGTTCCCGACCCAGCGCGGCGATTCAATTCACGGCTCTCGACGCTCGATGTGTTGTTGCGCGGTGTGCCTGGTTTTTTTTCGCCACGCCCGTTCAATCCTTTTGCGGCAGGTCTTGAGGTACCGCCGGAGAAAGCGAGTTTTTACGACACTTCCGAATTGGCCGTTACCCTTAGACGCCTGGTCGATTTTCAATATCTCAACACACCGGGCGGCATACGGCTGACGGTCAGCGCAATCAAGGTCACGCACGGTACGCTGGTCAATTTCGATTCGGCCAAGCAAGATATCGGCGTCAAGCATGTAATGGCAAGCGGCGCGATGCCGCCCGGTTTCCCGCCGGTGCGCATCGATGGCGAACTGTACTGGGACGGCGGACTATACTCGAACACGCCGCTTGAAGCCGTGCTGGAAGATGAACCACGCGTCGATACCATATGCTTTATGGTCGATCTATGGTGCGCGGAAGGGTCGGAACCGACAACATTCGATCAGGTGCGGACGCGCCAGAAGGACGTGATGTACGCGTCGCGCTCAAGCCGCCACATCGAGACCTACCAGCGCATGCACAATCTGCGGCGCAGCATTCGCGCACTGCACGACAAGCTTGCCGCGGAACTCAAGAACGAGGCCGAATTGGAAGAACTTGCCAGGATGGGCAACGACACCACGATTCATATCATACGGCTCGCGTATGCGGGACGTGACTGGCAAATGGCGGCGAAGGATATCAATTTTTCCAGGGGATCGATTCAATGGCGCTGGGAACAGGGCTACCTTGATGCTTGCCATGCTCTCGACCACACCGATTGGCTCTCCTTCGTGCCGACCACCGATGGTGTGGTGGTCCATCAAATAGCGCCTCATATACCGGCCAAAAGTATCGGGCGGTGAAGCATGCCCGCTCTGCCCGATCCTGAGGCACTTGTGCCGGACTCTCAACGCGCATGAGCATTTGACATCGGTCAATGCTTGTTGCCTAAAAAATCGCGATTGATTCGCTGCTTTCGAGCTTGAGATCGCTTGCAAAATATTGCTGATGCGGCGCCCATGTGCAGGCGCCATGCCTGCGCAGACGATTAAAGAACCGCTTAAAAAACTTTAACTCCCAAAAGACATCTCCTTGTTTTTTTATTATTTTCAATCTGCCATAAACAGAGGTCGCCGCGGTAAATATGCAAAATACCGATTCTTGACGGCAATTTACTTATGATTATGGAATTTTGGTGCGCCGCACAAATCACTTGACATTTCGTAAATAGGCCTTAAAATGGGATTTGTTGCGGTGCACAATAATCCGTTTCCTATCCACCCCTTATCGATTACCAAGGAGAAAACCATGTTTTCGAATAAAGAGCAATTCTCGACCGTCGCCAAAGCCAATTTCGAATCCCAGCTTGCTGCGACGACCGCGCTGGCCAACAAGGCATTTGAAAGCGTCGCCCAACTGGTCGACCTGAACGTGTCCGCCGCTAAAGCATCGCTGGAGCATTCAACGGCAACTGCGCAACAACTATTGGCAGCCAAAGACCTCCAGGAATTTTTTGCACTGTCAGCCGCGCAAGCGCAGCCGAGTACTGAAAAAGTGCTCGCTTACGGCCGCAACCTGGCCAGCATCGCGTCCACCGCGCAAGCCGAATTCACCAAAGCTGCAGAAGCGCAAATCGCTGAAACCACCCGCAAGGTGACCGCACTGGTGGAAGACGTAGCCAAGAACGCACCGGCCGGCTCGGAAAACGCAATCGCAATGTTGAAAGCCGCCATCGGCAATGCCAACGCCAGTTATGAGCAGCTGAGCAAAAACACCAGGCAGACTGCCGATGCGATTGAAGAGAACATGACGAAGGCAGTGAAGCAGTTTTCCCAGGCCACCGAGAAAACCGCTGGCCGCGCTGCAAAAAAGTAATACGTAATATCTGAAAGAATCAAATCGGCGGGCCGCATTGCGGCCCGTTTTCTTTTCCGCTACCGCTGCTGTACGTGATAGGCACCCGGCAGGACGATGAAGCGACTTCCATTGCAGTCGACGGCCTCGAAGCCGGCGCAATCAGCATGTTGACGGCGGTCGTCGGCAATGCCGGATTGCATTCGCCGAATAGATGACGCGGGAAGTGGGATCTGCATGCTGCTTGCCGATGCACATGCGGCGCTGCAAAAACAACTGGCAAAAATCCGGAAAGTCCGTGTAAGCTCCTGCTTGGCAAGACTTGCACGTCTTGGTTTTTGGAGATTCCCACCCATGCTCATCAACTGCGTTGCCTATCAAGAAGGAAGGAAACTGCGCGACATTACAATCGCGGAGATCAGCGATTATCTGCGGCGCCCTGGCTGTTTCGTCTGGGTCGCGCTAAAGGATGCGGACCCGTCGGAGCTGGAAGAAATGCAACACGAATTCGGTTTGCATGGACTGGCGGTTGAAGACGCTAGACACGGCCATCAGCGGCCGAAAATCGAGGAATACGGCGACTCGCTGTTTGCGGTGGTGAATACCATAGAATTGGCAAGCGGTGAACTGAATGTCGGCGAAGTGGATATCTTTGTCGGCACAAATTATGTGCTATCCGTTCGGAACCGCTGCCAGCAGGGATTTTTGGGTGTGCGTGCGCGCTGCGAACAGGAACCGGAGCAACTCAAACACGGCTCGGCTTTCGTTCTGTATGCATTGATAGATGCCGTGGTCGACCGTTATTTTCCAGTAATCGAGGCACTGGAATCGGAACTTGAAACAATTGAAGATCAGATTTTCAGCAAAGGCTCGCAACGCGGCAATATCGAACGGCTGTATGAGCTGAAACGCAAAATGATGATACTCAGGCATGCAACCGCGCCATTGATGGAGGCAGTTGGAAGACTGTATGGCGGCCGGGTACCGCCGATTTGCATCAGTACACAGGAATATTTCCGCGACGTGCATGATCATCTTTCCCGGATCAACGCGTCGATCGAGGCGATCCGCGACACGATCAGCACGGCAATCCAGGTCAACCTGTCGATGGTATCGATCGACGAAAACGAAGTGAACAAGCGGCTGGCGGCGTGGGCCGCGATCTTTGCGGTTGCCACCGCGTTTGCAGGTATCTGGGGCATGAACTTCAAGGGAATGCCGGAACTGGAATGGAAATACGGTTACCCGGTTGCCCTCACCATCATGGGCAGCGTCTGCGGGTTTCTCTATTACCGCTTCAAAAAATCCGGCTGGCTGTAGCCATGCTGTATGCGCCTCATTTCGGAAGCATGCTCAATGCGACCGCCTCGGCCACCTTGATGCCATCGACTGCGGCTGACAGGATGCCGCCCGCATAACCGGCGCCTTCGCCGGCCGGAAACAATCCCCTGGTATTGATGCTCTGGAAGTCGTCATTGCGCTTGATGCGGATCGGTGAAGAAGTGCGCGTCTCGACCCCGGTCAATACCGCATCGTGCATTGCAAAACCCTTGATCTGTTTGTCGAATGCAGGGAGCGCTTCGCGGATCGCCCCGATCGCATAATCGGGCAGCGATGAATTGAGATCTCCCAGATGCACGCCGGGTTTATAAGACGGCAGTACCGACCCGAATTGCGTGGACGGCCGGTTTGCAATAAAGTCGCCAACCAGCTGGCCCGGCGCATCGTAATTCATGCCGCCCAGCTCAAACGCACGCGATTCCCACCGCCGCTGAAACGCGATGCCGGCCAATGGGTGCCCTGGATAATCGGCCGGCGTGATGCCGACCACGATGCCGCTGTTGGCATTGCGCTCATTGCGCGAATACTGGCTCATGCCGTTGGTAACGACTCGCCCCGGCTCGGATGTCGCCGCTACCACGGTGCCGCCCGGGCACATGCAAAAGCTGTAGACCGAGCGGCCGTTGGCACAGTGATGCACCAGCTTGTAATCGGCTGCGCCGAGTATCGGATTGCCGGCGTTCGGACCGAACCGGCAACGATCGATCAGCGATTGCGGATGCTCGATGCGGAAACCGATCGAAAACGGCTTGGCTTCGACATAGACGCCGCGGTCGTACAG
The DNA here is from genome assembly GCA_035995725.1 of Burkholderiaceae bacterium. Classification (GTDB taxonomy): domain Bacteria; phylum Pseudomonadota; class Gammaproteobacteria; order Burkholderiales; family Burkholderiaceae_D; genus JAQGLW01. The sequence continues at coordinate 26,737 of DASYKE010000065.1, forward strand.
CATCTGGAAAGTATCCCGTGCACTGTGGCCGATGGCCAGCACTACATGCGTGGCAACGATATATTCGCCTCCGGCAAGCACCACGCCGCGCACCTGGCCATTGTCGATATCGATATCATCGACCTTGCTCTGGAAACGAAATTCTCCGCCCAGCGCCTCGATCGACGCACGCATCTGCTCGACCATCTTGACCAGCCGGAAGGTGCCGATATGCGGTTTGCTGACATACAGGATCTCCGGCGGCGCATCGGCTTTGACGAATTCCGTCAGCACCTTGCGCCCGTAATGTTTGGGGTCTTTGATCTGGCTGTACAACTTGCCATCGGAAAAAGTGCCTGCCCCGCCTTCGCCGAATTGCACATTCGATTCCGGGTGCAATTCTCTTTTCCGCCATAAACCGAAGGTATCCTTGGTGCGTTCGCGCACTGCCTTGCCGCGCTCGAGAATAATCGGGCGAAAGCCCATTTGCGCCAGAATCAATCCGGCAAAGAGGCCGCACGGGCCGGTGCCAACCACCAGCGGACGTGTCGCCAGTCCGCCGGGCGAGCGGGCGACAAAATGATAACCGGTGTCGGGCGTCGGAGACACATGCCGATTGCCTTGCAGGCGTTGCAATATCTGCGCCTCGTTTTTGACTTCCACATCCAGCGCATAAATCAGCATGACGGCCGTTTTTTTGCGGGCGTCGTAACTGCGGCGGAAAATTGAATAACCGACCAGGTCATTTTCAGTAATGCCGAGGAGTGCTAATATCGCTTTCCCGATATCGGCTTCGGGATGATCGAGCGGAAGTTGAACGTCAGTCAATCGCAGCATGTGCAGTGTTTCCGGGTAAACCTTGATTGTGAAGCATCTGCTGTGAACGGATTCAGCAGTGGGCAGGGCTGCTATTTTACTCTGCCCGGCACGATGCGCTTGACCAGTGGCAAGGTGCCCATGGCGTTAAATAGAATGGGCTCGAACCGCTACGTGTGCGGCGGATGCCGCATCAGGATTTGACGTAGGCCTGATGTAGCGGATCATGTCCTCACAAAAACGCTGCAGTGCTTCACGCAAGCCAGACGACGGAGTTATCGGCGCATGTGGAAACACGGCCACGTCGCAAGCCGGCGCGTGCTGCAATTGGCTGGCGAAGGATTGTGCGGACGAGATGGATATTGCAGACGTGTCACCGCCACCGGTTTTTTGGCGTCAGAAAAATTTGTACAGCCGTGTGTCGCACTCGGCCAAAGAAAAACCGCTTATGCTCCATGCCGTCTTGTACCAGCCATCGTACAAAGCCGGCACGGAACCGGCGGTTTACGGCTTTTGACGCACTCACCTGCAATGAATCAACGCGTCAGATTCTTTGCCGCCCGAATCTGGTCGCGCAAGCTT
>DASYKE010000066.1:0-25655 GCA_035995725.1 Burkholderiaceae bacterium
GGGACATCGCAAAATCCGGACAGAAGGGTCGGGAAAAACGGCCAAAAGCTGGGCATCATAACAATATGACGTCACTTCATTGACGTCACTTCATGCAATTTTGGCATGCCTGTTAGAAGGAAAGCGGCATGGAAGTATGAACAATATCAATGGCTTGCATATTAGTTGATGTCGATTTGAGTCATTTTGCATTTCTTTTTGAGCCGGTAGCTCTCGACAACAAAACGCATTCCAACCTGTTCGGCAAAGCTAGGTCGGGCCCGCACCTTATCTCAGCCCAATAGAGAATTTACCTAATTTCGTTGCCGATTCTAAATTTTTTCACTTTTACAAAAAAATCTGTCAACCGGCCTAGCCGTATTCCGTTATTCGCAGTGATTCACCAGAATCGCCAATTTATTAACATGTTAATTTGAAGGACTACAAAATGAAAAACCTGATCGCTGCTCTGGTTGCTGGTCTGTTCGCTGTTTCGGCTTTCGCTCAATCTGCTGCTCCTGCTGCTCCTGCTGCTCCTGCAAAGGCTGCTGCTTCGGCTGACGCTCCTAAGGCTAAGAAAGCCAAGAAAGCTAAAAAAGCCAAGAAAGCTAAAGCTGCTGCGGCCGCTCCTGCTGCTTCCAAGTAATCGGCAATTAGCATCAATAAAAAGGCAGGTTCGTCCTGCCTTTTTTCGTTTACACTAGTTTTCGCCTCGAGTTTTCTACGCTGTCTGGGTACGGGTAATGAACAGATTCCACTCCTTCTTGACGATAATTCTCGTTCTCGCAACAACTTCTGCGGCTGCGCAGCAAAAACTCCCGACTATCCCTCTGACAGCAGGCATGTACGTCATCCAGGCGGAAGTCGCGGCCAGGGATGCCGACCGTCAGCAGGGATTGATGTTTCGCGAAAGGATGGGATCAAATGAAGGCATGGTGTTCCTGTTCGAACGGCCGGCCGGTGTTTGCATGTGGATGAAAAACACGTTGCTGCCGTTATCGGTCGCATTCATCGACGAAACTGGCAAAATCGTCAATATCGAAGACATGAAGCCGCGCACCGCGGACTCGCATTGCGCACTTAAACCGGTGCGCTACGCGCTGGAAATGAATCAGGGATGGTTCAAACAGAAAAATATCAAGCCGGGCAGCACAATCAAAGGTTTGCCGGACGCGAAGTAAATGCGCGCCTGCATTTCATCCTGCAATTGCCAAGCTGCCGCCGTGGGGCGCTTTGATTGCAGCGGATTGCGCGGCAGGGGATAACCGTCAAAAAAACAAAGCCCGCATGACGAATGCCATGAGGGCTTTTCCAACTAGCTATTCCCCAGCCAAGCTATGGGGAAAAACAATATTTTACGCCAGTGCTTTCAGAGCAGCGGCCAGACGGCTTTTGTGGCGGGCGGCTTTGTTCTTGTGGATGATCTTTTTGTCGGCAATACGATCGATCGTCGATATCGAAGATTGAAAGACTTGTGCCGCCGCAGCTTTATCACCGCCCTCGATCGCTTTACGAGCAGCTTTGATTGCCGTGCGCAATGCCGAGCGCTGACTCGTATTGTGTGCGTTTTGCTTGATTGCTTGACGAGCGCGTTTGCGCGCTTGCGCGGTATTTGCCATGAGTATTTCCTAAAACGTGGTCGGATGCATTCGCAAAAATGCCGGGCTATGCGAAACTTGAATTCTGTAAAACCACGCATTATAGCGGTGTTTTACAGAACAGGCAAATCCTCAAATGGACACGGGCCGCATCAGGCCACTGACGGGAAATATTCGTAGCGTTGCGTATTGACGTAAGACACGCGGTATTCGATGGGCTGGTTATTGTACGAAAATGCCACCCGGTGTATCTGCAGCAGCGGCATGCCCGGTTCAATATTCAACAGTTCCGCATGCACTGTGCTCGCCAGAGTAGCGCGAACGCGCTCCTCGATCCGTATCACATTTAATCCATATGCTACCTGGTACAGGTTGTACAGGGTGCTGGGGCGATCGCGCAACTGCGCTTCGGTCATTCCAGGGAACAGGATTTCCGGCAGTGTAATTTCGTCCACCAATACCGGTTCATCGTTCAAGCTGCGTACATTGGTAAATTGAAACACTTCGGCGCCAGCGGCGACTCCGAGCTTGTCGCACACCGCCTTGTCGCCCTTGATTTTCGCAAATGCGTTCAAAGTCAATTGGGGATAACTCTTTTGACCGTCATGCCGCACCACGTTGAAAAAACGGAATAAATGCGGGCCCCGGTTGTGCACTGCCACGAAAGTGCCGCGGCCCTGATGGCGAATGAGGATGTTTTCTGCGACCAACTCATCAATTGCCTTGCGCAACGTGCCGATCGACACGCCGAAACGCAGACAAAGCTGTTTTTCCGACGGAATGGCATCGCCCGGCGCCCACTCGCTGGCAGACAGCGCCGCCAGCATCTGACGCTTTACCTCTTTATATAACGTCAGGCCGACGGGGGCGGCGTGACTGAGTTCATTCATGATTTGTCAACATAAATTCGAAGGAACGATATGCCAAGCATGGATATCACCTTCAGCCAATTATAACTGAATAAACAATGATCAATGTCATCTATATGACATTGATGAGCATCTATCAGCCTGCTTTTCCTATGCTCCCTAAGTTTTGCACATCAATTTATATAAATGATTCATGTCATATAGTTGACTTTAGAAAATTTAGAAATTAACATGGGCCATTCATGTTCTATTGCAATACTGCGCCGCCTGATCTCAGGGTTTGGAAACGATACGTATCGGTATACATACTGGCAATGCGACCATGCATACGAGGATTCAAGGCTTGTGTCGAATGATTGTTTAGATGGGTGCGACGACCATGCCATCAACGTCAAGGCACGGAAAGGTATTCCAATGCAGGGAGATTTGTTGCCGAATATTAAGAATTCCCGTTTACACAATACAACTACAACACGCACACACGGAGACTATATGAAGCACGGACACCTGAAATATGGACATTTGCTGGCTGGATTGCTGCTCCTCATAGCCGGATCGTATGTGTGGGCACAAAACTGGACGCCCCAGAAAAATGTCGAGATCGTTGTCGGCTCCGCGCCCGGGGGCAGCAACGACAAGACCGCACGTGCCGTGGAACAGTTAGTGGCCGGCAAAAAACTGATCAACAGCACGCTGACAGTGGTCAACAAACCCGGGGGCGGCGGCAATCTGCAGCTTAATTATCTGTCGCAGCATCCTGGAGATGGACACTACCTGATGGTGACGACCCCGACGCTGCTGACCAACCACATTACCGGTAACAGTGCACTCAATTACACGGATTTCACTCCGATCGCATCGATGGTCAACGATTACGTAGTGTATGTGGTTAATGCCGACTCTCCGATCAAAACCGGCAAGGATTTGGTTGACCGTCTGAAAAAAGACCCCAGATCCGTCACCATCGGTTTTTCGACCACGCTCGGCAGCCATAACCACATCGCAGCCGGGCTGTTGATGAAAACGATAGGCGGCGAAGCGAAAGCGCTCAAGGTCGTGGCATTCAAAGGGGCAGCGGAAGCTATTACCACATTGATGGGCGGCCATATCGACCTCGTCACCACGGCGGCAGGCAACGTCGGCGCGCATGTGGCGAGCGGCAAGCTACGGGTGGTGGGCGTCGCTGCCAACCAGCGTCTGCCCGGCGTGTTTGCGCAGGTCCCGACCTGGAAAGAGCAAGGCGTGAATCTGGTGTGGGGCAACTGGCGCGCCATCATGGGTCCCAAGGGCCTCACTCCCGCGCAAGTCCGTGCATGGGAAGGCGTGCTGCGCAAGGTGACCGAATCGCCCGAATGGAAAGAAGACCTGGAGAAAAATTTCTGGAGCGATGACTTTACCACCGGCGAACAGTTGAAAAAAGACTTGGCGCTGGACTACGCTTCGATGAAGACGGTGTTGATCGAACTTGGCCTGGCCAAGTAACCCGGAGAAAACCATGATTGCACATATGCGGCTTCGGAGCCGTCATCCACAGCATGGCAGCGACCGCAGGAAGTGTGACCGAAGGGAATGCACAGCCGACCAACGGAAGTGCACCGCTGACCGCAGGGAATGTGAGCTCTGGCGTTGCATTCCCTGCGGTCACACTCCCGTTGGTCGCCGAAGGGAATGCAACGCCAACGCCATCGCCAACTGCTCGAAGCGGCTGGCGCGCTTCGGGGTGCGTGGGATTGGCGGGGGAAATACATGAAGGCCGACCGGATCATCTTCGTTTGCATCATTATTCTCGCCGCGATTTATTTCTATGCGACCGAGCAGATTCCTTCGCTGCAGATCGGCGATCCGATGGGAGCCAAGGCGATTCCGCGCGTGCTCGGCGTTGCCTTGCTGGTGACTGCCGGCCTGTTGCTGCTGGAAATGAGAGTAGCAGCGAAAAACGACAAACCCGCAGAAGGTGTCAGCTCTCCGGAGGACCGGCGCCATTATCTGGTGGTGGCCGCCGTCGTGATATGGACCGGCATTTACTTCGCGGCGTTTGAATGGCTGGGTTACGCGGTTGCAACCACCATCTATTTATATGTACTGACGGCGTATTTCAACCGCGGCAAATGGAAAGCCAATGTACTGACATCCGCGCTGTTCAGTTTCGGCAGTTATCTTGCATTCACCAAGCTGTTCGGCGTCCAGCTTGCCACCGGCATACTGCCATTCTGATATGGAAACTCTAGGGCATATTCTCCACGGCTTCAACGTCTGCCTGCAGCCGATCAACCTGTGGTACACCTTCGTCGGCGTATTCATCGGCACCATCGTCGGCATTCTTCCCGGGATCGGTCCGGCAGCCAGCATCGCCCTGTTGATCCCGATTACATTCGGCATGGACCCGACATCGGGGCTCATCATGATGGCTGGCATCTATTACGGCACCAAGTACGGCGGATCGACGACGGCGATTTTGATACGCACTCCTGGCGAAGCGGCATCGGTGATGACCTCCATCGATGGCTACGAGATGGCACGCAAGGGACGTGGCGGCGCGGCGCTGGCAGTGGCGGCGATCGGTTCCTTTATTGCCGGGACGATAGGCGTGGTTGCGTTAACGCTGTTTGCGTTGCCACTCGCTTCGGCTGCACTCAAGTTCGGTCCGGCCGAGTATTTCACCCTGATGCTGTTCGCGTTGACCGCGGTCGCCTCGCTGTCCGGCAAGTCCCCCGCCAAGGGCATGCTGTCGACCGTGCTGGGCCTGATGATCGCGACCATAGGCATCGACCTGCAGAGCGGACAACAACGCTTTACCGCAGGCATAGCAGAACTCCAGGACGGCGTAGGCTTCATCGTGGTGGTAGTCGGGATGTTCGCGCTGGCCGAGGTATTCCGCGGCATGGAACAGCTATACAAGGGCACGGCACCGGAGGCAATGCGCATCACCGGCAAATTGTGGCTGACCAGAGAGGAGTGGAAACGCTCGGTGGGACCGATCTGGCGCGGCGGCGTCATCGGGTTTGTCATCGGCGTGCTGCCGGGGGCCGGCGGCACGATTGCTTCCCTGCTTTCATACACAACGGAAAAGAGACTTTCAAAACATCCGGAAGAATTCGGCAAAGGAGCGATCGAGGGCGTTGCCGGACCCGAGTCCGCCAATAACTCCGATACCGCCGGCGCCATGGTGCCATTGCTTACGCTGGGTGTGCCGGGAGGCGGCGCTACCGCGGTGATGATGGGCGCGTTCATCATGCATGGAATTCAGCCCGGACCATTGCTGTTCCAGAATCGTCCCGACCTGGTATGGGGACTGATCGATAGCATGTATATAGGCAACATCATGCTGCTGATACTCAATCTGCCGCTGATCGGGTTATTCGTGCGCCTGCTCTACATACCCAGCGGCATACTTTATCCGCTGATCGTGGCGATTTCGGTGATCGGCACTTACGCCATCAACGGCAGCATGGTCGAGCTTTACCTCGTATTGTTCTTCGGGGTGGCCGGCTATGTTTTTGAAAAGGTCGATATACCGGTAGCGCCTCTGGTGCTGTCGCTGGTTCTGGCCGGCATCATGGAGCAATCGTTCCGGCAGGCGATGACCATATCGGACGGTAACCCGGCGATCTTCGTCAGCAGCGGCATCACCGTGACGCTGGTCGTGATGTCGGTAATTTCAATAGCGCTGCCATTCATATTGCCGAGGATGAAGAAAATACAGGGATCCGATGCGCAAATCGGCGCATGACCGTCCTTGGACAGACAGTTTGCCGTTTATGGCGCTGATCGGATTTGGTATCAACACACGTAACAACAGGAGAAGAAATGAGTAATGCCACGCCCATCGTTGCAGAAGAATACTGGGCTGCCAAAAACGGAGTCAAGCTGTGGGTTTATCGCAAGTATTCCGGGCCGAGCAACGGGCAGCGGCCGCTGTTGTTCCTGGTGCACGGTTCGTCCTATTCCGGCAAGACCATGTTCGATCTCCAGGTTCCCGACCGCACCGGCTATTCGTTCATGGATCACTTTGTCCGGCTCGGCTTCGAAGTCTGGACCATGGACCATGAGGGCTACGGCCATTCCGACCGCACCTCGAACAACTCCGACATCGCCAGCGGTGTCGATGATCTCAAAGCCGCCATGGCGATCGTCGCCAAGGTCACCGGACAGACCAGGGCCGCGTTCTTCGGCCAGTCGTCCGGCGCGTTGCGCGCCGCGCGATTTGCCAATTTCCATCCGGATCACGTGGAACGGCTGATGATCGATGCGTTCGTCTGGACCGGCAAGGATGCACCCACGCTGATACAGCGCGCGAAAATGTTGCCGCAGCTGCGGACCAGCAATGTACGCAAAGTCGATGCCGCTTTTTATCGCTCAGTATTTACGCGCGATCATCCCGGTTCGTCCGAGCCGATGATCGGCGATGTGGTCGCGGAAACGGAACTCCAATACGGCGACACCGTACCGACCGGCACCTATCTCGATATGGTTACCAAACTACCGTTAGTCGATCCCGACAAGGTGAAGTGTCCGGTGCTGATGATCCGCGCCGAGCACGACGGCATCGCCACTGAAGAAGACGTGATGGGATTTTTCTCGCGCCTGCCCAATCCCGACAAGCAAATGGTGAAGATCGCCGGACTTGCACATACTGCGCCGTTGGGTGTGAACCGCCACCGCTTCTATCATGCGATCCACGCCTTCCTCACCATGCCTGAACGCATCGACATAGTGGCCGGCAGCAAGCATTGAGGTCGGGTACGCGCTCCTTGGCGGGCGCTGAGATTGCGAAGGATTCTCTTTGAAACAACCCCGGCCGGGCCGGGGTTGGCCAGCTTATTTGGCGTAAGTTACGTTCAAATCGCCAAGGCCGTCCACATGCCCTTCGAGTTTGTCGCCGCGCTGCACCGGACCGACACCGGCTGGCGTGCCGGACATGATCAGATCGCCTGGCTGCAATGTAACGAGCTTCGACAGGTAAGCGATTGTTTCCGGCACGTTCCAGATCAGATCGGCAAGATCGCCCTTCTGCTTGACTTGACCATTTACTTTTAGCCAGATCGCACCCTTGGTCGGGTGGCCGACCATCGTGACGGGTTTGAGCGCGGTGCACGGCGCCGAATTGTCGAATGCCTTGCCCATTTCCCACGGCCGCCCCATTTTTTTTGCTTCGCCCTGAATGTCGCGGCGCGTCATGTCCAGCCCGACGCCATAACCGAAGACGTGATCCAGCGCTTTTTCCACCGGAATATTCGCACCGCCCTTGCCGATGGCCACTATCATTTCGATCTCATGGTGCAAATCCTTCGTTACTTGCGGATACGGAATGGTGGCGCCGTTCTGTACGATCGCATCGGCCGGTTTCATGAAGAAAAATGGTGGTTCGCGGTCCGGATCGTGGCCCATCTCACGCGCATGCTCGGCATAGTTGCGTCCCACGCAATAGATGCGCCCGACCGGAAATGCCTTCTTGCTTTCTGCTACAGGCAGAACGGGGGTCTTGGGGAAATCGATAGCGTAATCCATTGCACTCTTCCTTTTATTAAAATTGAGAATTTAGAACTGCTGTTGCGGTAAGCTATTCAGAAACCCATCTGCATCGGGCTGAAGTTGACGAGTCTAAATGTCCATGAATTTAGGTAGATACTTTGCCTCGAATTACGCCAAAGAGCTGTATAGCAAAAGAGCTGTATAGAATGTTGGCAGGACGGAACACATCTTATGCCAACTCAGGGCCAAAGTCAAAGCACTGCCATAGACAAACCAGCCGGCAAAGTGACGCGCAATTCATCGATCGACGATGATTACGAAACCTGCGGGCACCCTTCTCAACTGGAGCTTGCCGCGGATCAGAATGCATAGCAAAACTGTCAGCGGCAAGGTCGACCTTGAACCGCAGCGACCGGTACCGCAGCGAGCAGCACAAACTGGAGCACCGATTTTATGCCGGGAGATTTCATGGAACGCACATTCCCTGAAAACGCCGTTAATGCAGCAAAAAACGCAGCACAATGCGGGAACAGATATAGCCAAAAAGCGACTTCCTTCCATGATGCAAGCTTGAACGGCTATAATTTGGCTCCATGAACTTGCACAGAACACTTGCCACCGTCTCCGGCATGACCATGCTCTCTCGTGTGACGGGTCTGATTCGCGAGTTTCTGATCGCTCGCGCATTCGGCGCATCCGTCTACACCGACGCATTCTTCATCGCCTTCCGCATCCCGAATCTGCTGCGCAGATTATTCGCCGAGGGAGCATTTTCACAGGCGTTCGTGCCTATTCTGGCCGAATACAAGAATCAGAAAGGCGACGCCGCAACCAAAGAACTGGCAGATCATGTCGCGACCATCCTCGTCTGGGCTTTACTGATTACCTGCGTCATAGGTATTGCGGCAGCGCCCATCATTGTCTATTTCATGGCGACCGGTCTGAAATCCGATCCTGGCGCATTCTCGTTGTCCGTAGTGATGACACGCATCATGTTTCCGTATATCGGCTTCATGGCATTCGTTGCGCTGGCCGGCGGCATCCTGAATACATGGCGGGAATTCAAGATACCGGCCCTTACTCCAGTCTTGCTCAATGTATCGTTCATCGCGGCGTCGCTCTTTCTTGCACCGCATCTGAAACAACCGATCTATGCACTGGCGATCGCTGTACTGGTAGGCGGAGTATTGCAAATGGCAATTCAAATTCCCGCCCTGTACAAGATCGGCATGCTGCCGCACATCTCCCTCAACCTGCGGCCTGCATTCAGCGATGCCGGCGTGCGCCGTGTCCTGGCGCAAATGGTCCCTGCGACTTTTGCCGTATCGGTTGCCCAAATCAGCCTGATCATCAACACCAATATCGCATCGCATCTGGAAAACGGCAGCGTGTCATGGCTATCATATGCCGACCGTTTGATGGAACTGCCGACTGGATTGCTGGGCGTCGCACTCGGCACAATTTTGCTGCCGAGTCTTTCCAAGGCACACTCGAACGGCGACAAAGCAGAATATTCCGCGTTACTCGACTGGGGCTTGCGCTTGACGTTTTTACTTGCGCTGCCGGCAGCTGTATGCCTTGCCGCGCTCTCCGAGCCGATCACCACAACCTTGTTCCATTATGGAAAATTCGATGTGCACTCCGTGGCAATGACCGGTAGAGCGCTGGTCGCATATGGAGTCGGCCTGATCGGCTTGATTCTTGTCAAAATTCTCGCGCCCGGCTTTTATGCGAGGCAAGATATCAGGACCCCGGTCAAGATTGCAATCGGCGTATTGATCGCGACGCAATTGATGAACTTGCTGTTCGTGCCCTGGATCGCCCATGCAGGCTTGGCCCTGTCGATCGGCCTGGGTGCATGCGTGAACGCGGGCTTCCTGTATTGGGGTTTGCGCCGGCGCGGTATCTACGTCGCGCAACGCGGCTGGGGAATGTTCTTCGCGAGACTGACAGGCGCACTGTTTTTGCTGGCTGGGGTGGCGCTGTGGACCGCCGGGCACTTCGACTGGCTGGGATTGCAGGCTCATCCATTTCAACGCGTCGGCGCATTGCTGGTCATTATGACCGCATGCGGCGCCACTTATTTTGGCGCATTGCTGGCAACGGGATTTCGCTTTAGGGATTTCAAGCGCGTTTCGCTCTGATTGTCGTCAAATCCAACCACATAGATTGCAATCCATCCCTTTATTTGGTCGCATCATGGATATATGATGGTTCGTATATGATGATCAAATCTCTCGACTATTTCGCCGCGCTGGTGCAACAGGACGATTCGATCCCGTTATTTGAAGCGGCATTGTCGATCGCGCAGGATATCGATCCGCAGCTCGACCTGGCAGCGCAGCAAGCGGAAATCGACGTTCTCGCTGCAAAGCTGCAACGACGTTTGCCATCGGACGCTTCGCATGTTCAGAAACTGCGCATGCTCAATCACTTTTTTTATCATGAGCTCGGTTTCGCGGGCAACGTTAACGATTATTACGATCCCGACAACAGCTATTTACATCGCGTCATTACCACGCGCCGCGGCATTCCGATTTCGCTCGCGGTGGTGTATATGGAACTGGCACAGCAAATTGGCCTGGATGTAAAAGGAATTTCCTTTCCGGGGCATTTCCTGATGAAGCTGTCGGTGCAATCCGGCGACATCATTCTGGACCCGTTCAATGGCTGCAGCTTATCGCGCGAAGAACTCGAAGAACGGCTGGAACCTTACTTTCCGCAACAGGACTACGCCAGCGACATACTGCTCGCAACCTATCTGCAAGAGGCGCAGCCGCGCGATATCCTGGTACGCATGTTACGCAATCTGAAAGCGCTTTTTGTCGAGCATCCGCACTGGCAGCGGGTATTGGGAGTGCAACAGCGATTGGTCATTCTTTTACCCGAGGAAATCACCGAGCGCCGCGACCGTGGATTGGCTTATGCGAATCTGGAATGCCCGCAAGCAGCATTGCAGGATCTGGAAGCTTATCTGGCCGCACGGCCTTATGCGGCAGATGCGCATGTTTTACGCAGCAAACTGCCGGAGTTGCGCGAAGCCACCAAGAGACTAAATTAATTTCCGGGTTGTGTGGCTCGCCGGAGCAGGACCGAACGCGCCTGAAAAATATTTATCCCTTCGCGCGCGCTTCGATCACTTCCCATTTTTCGAGATTTTCCAGCAACAGCATATCGATTTCGGCAAACCGCCGATTGAGCTTCTGCACTTCATCCGGCTGTTGTTTGTACAGATCCGGATCGGTCAGCCGCTCGGAAATTGCTTTTTGCTCCGCTTCCAGTTGCGCAATCAGGATCGGCAATTCTTCCAGATCGCGCTGCTCCTTGTAACTGAGTTTTTTTTGCCTGGGCGCGGCAACGGATTGTGCATCCCTGGATTCTCCTTTTGCGGTACCCTTGACCGACGCAGGCTGCGGGTTCGCGGGACGTACCCGCTCCCAATCGCTGTAGCCGCCGATATATTCGCGCCACGATCCGTTTCCTTCCGCAACGATGACCTGGGTCACCACATTGTCGAGGAAAGTGCGATCGTGGCTGACCAGAAATACCGTGCCGCTGTAATCCTCCAGCAATTCTTCCAGCAGTTCCAGGGTGTCGATGTCGAGATCGTTGGTCGGCTCATCCAGTACCAGTACATTTGCGGGTTTGGCGAATAATCTTGCAAGCAGCAGGCGATTGCGCTCGCCGCCCGACAGCGATTTGACCGGCGAACGTGCGCGTTCCGGCGCGAACAGAAAATCGTTGAGATAAGTCATCACGTGCTTGCGCTGTCCATTGATTTCAACCCAGTCGCTGCCGGGCGCAATCGTATCGACCAGGCTGGCTTCCTCGTTCAATTGAGCCCGCATCTGATCGAAATAGGCGACCTGCAATTTGGTTCCCTGCCGGATGGAACCGGCATCCGGCTGTTGTTCGCCCAGGATGAGTTTGAGCAAAGTGGTCTTGCCGGCGCCGTTCGGCCCGATCAGGCCGACCTTGTCGCCGCGCAAAACGGTGGCACTGAAGTCGCGCACAATGACTTTGCTGCCGTAGCTTTTATTCACACCGGTCAATTCAGCGACGATCTTGCCGGAGCGGTCCCCGGCGGATACGTCCAGCCTGACCTGACCTTGCTGCTCGCGTCGTGCGCTGCGCGTCAGGCGCAGCGCTTCCAGCCGCCTGACGCGCCCTTCGTCGCGCGTGCGGCGGGCCTGTACGCCTTTGCGAATCCAGATTTCTTCTTGCGCCAAAAACTTGTCGAACTTGGCATTTTCAACTTCCTCGATCCCCAGCTGTTCGGCCTTGCGTACTTGGTAGGCGCTGAAATTTCCGGGGAAAGACAACAACCGTCCGCGATCCAGTTCGACAATACGGGTCGCGACATTGTCGAGGAAGCTTCGATCATGAGTGATGAACAGCACGCTGCCCTTGTAGTCGCGCAGCAAGCCTTCCAGCCACAGGATCGACGTAAAATCGAGATGGTTGGTAGGTTCGTCGAGCAGCAACACATCCGGCGTGCTGACCAGTGCGCATGCCAGAGCAACCCGTTTTTGCATACCGCCGGACAAAGTGCCCATCAATGCATCCTTGTCGAGATTCAAGCGGTCCAGCGTCGTTTCAACACGATTATTCAGATTCCATGCATCTGCTGCGTCCAGCTTGATCTGAATGGCATGCATGCGCTCCATGATGGCATCATCATTGCCGCCGCCGAACTGACCGGTCAATGCATCGTATTCCGCAAGCAAGGCTTGCATCTCGCCCATGCCGGCGGCAACTGCATCGAATACCGACATATCGGGAGAAAATTGCGGCTCCTGCTCGACATAAGCGATCTTGGTTCCCTGCTGTATCGCCAGCAAGCCATCATCCAGCCTGGACATGCCGGCAATGATTTTTAACAGAGATGATTTTCCGGTGCCGTTACGGCCTATCAAACCGACACGCTCGGTCGATTCCAGAGAAAATTCGGCATGATCGAGCAATGCGACATGGCCAAACGCGAGCTGTGCGTTGGAGAGAGAAATGACCGCCATAAATACCTGATTTGTATGACCTGCACGCTGTAGCATGGGGCCAGTTAAATGAATGATGCCCGCATTGTACCGATACGGCACCGGGACCGCTGCTCTTGGCGAAAGTGTCGGCTATAATCTCGGGCGTAAGTTGAGATAATATGTGTTCAACTGCAAGCGTCTCGCCGTAGTTCAATGGATAGAACGAGTGCCTCCTAAGCGCTAAATACAGGTTCGATTCCTGTCGGCGGGACCAAGCACCCATCCAGAACAATCCAATATATTCCAAAAACCCGCATATCTCCAAGTGAGTATGCGGGTTTTTTGTTTTAAGGCATCCAAAGGGAAACATTTACATCCAACCAATTTGGGGGTACATTTGGGGTACTTTTCTACCCACAACTACCGATCTTAAAAATACCCCCGATGAAGCTAACTGCGACCGAATGCAAGAACTCGAAGCCCAAGGACAAGCCCTACAAGCTTGCCGACGGCGGGGGCATGTTCCTACTAGTTCAGCCGAACGGTGCGCGCTACTGGCGCTTGAAGTACAGATATGCCAATAAGGAAAAGCTGCTAGCTCTAGGGGTATTCCCGGAAATCTCGCTAAGCGAAGCCAGACAAAAGCGTGATGCAGCACGGAAGGCGCTCGATGCCGGAGAAGACCCGAGCAATGTGAAACGGGAGAAAAAACGGCAGGCTATCGAGAAAAGCGAACAGACCTTCGAACGGGCCGCACGCGAGTGGCACAAGAAAGGCAGCGTAAATTGGAGCGCCGGCTATGCTGCGAAGATCATGGACTCGCTCGAACAGGATGCTTTCCCATCTATCGGCAAACGCCCCATTGCCGATATCTCGGCCAAAGAAATGCTGGACATGCTGAACAAGATAGAAGCACGTGGAGCGCTAGAGACCGCTTCACGCGTCAAGCAACGCTGCAGCGCGGTATTTAACTACGCGATCACGAAGCTGCTAACAACCAGTAACCCAGTACTTCCACTGCGCGGATCGTTCCAAGCGCCAAAGAATAAAAATCACGCTCGCTTAAAAATGGACGAAATGCCTGAGTTCATGCAAAGGCTGTCTGCCTACGACGGTCGTAAACAAACCGCCCTCGCAATCCGCTTCTTGGCATATACGTTCGTTCGGACTGGTGAACTGCGCTATGCACGCTGGACCGAGTTCGACTTTGACGCCGCACAATGGCGCATCCCAGCGGAACGGATGAAGATGAAAGAGGAGCACATTGTTCCTCTCTCAAAACAGGTCATTGCGCTGCTGCACGAGTTTAAGGCCTTCACTAGTGAAGGTGTGCTGGTTTTCCCTGGCGACCGCGTGCCCAGCAAGCCAATGAGCGAAAACACAATTTTGTTCGCACTTTACCGTATGGGCTACCATAGCAAAATGACAGGGCATGGTTTCCGGGGCATTGCCTCAACCGCGCTGAATGAAATGGGCTATCGCCCCGATGTCATTGAGCGTCAACTGGCCCATGCAGAACGTGATGGCGTACGCGCTGCCTACAACCATGCACAGTATCTACCGGAACGAGTTGCCATGATGCAGCACTGGGCAGATTACTTAGATGCAATTGCAGCCGGCAATAAAGTTGTGGTTGGTAGATTCGGCAAAGCTGCGTAACGGATCATCTCTTATGGGGTGCAAGGGGTAGGAGGTTCGAATCCTCTCGCCCCGACCAATAGATTCAAAGACTTACAGAAAGCCGCCTCGTGTGGCTTTTTTGTTGGGGCGGTTTTGGTAAGAAATTTGGTAAGAAAAAATTTGGGTACGCGCAACTAGTCCAGGATTGTGATTCCTGTTGTCGTGGGTCCGAGCCCCATCGGCCACCCCAGTAAAATCAAATACTTAGCCCAGTTTATATGACTGGGCTTTTTGCTTTCTAAAACTCATGTAGGCACCATGTAGGCATTTTTGGTCAATGCTTACCGATCTCTGCCAAAAGGCAAACAACGAAACACCTTACAGGTTCAGGACAGCCTTCTCGTCAATCTCTGACCACGTCAGTTCTGGGCATCAGCCATGCCCGCTATCCTCAGCAGCAGCGCCATGATAAGGAAGAAAACCCCGGACTGGATTGCAGCAAGCATCCGACGATGCTGATGCTAATTGTCCGAGGTCAAAAAACTCATGCATGGCAGGCGCTGAAAATAATCTCTGTGTGAGATGTTGACTTGGAGCTCCTGGTGCAACTCGAGGCTCAACTGAGCCCACGTTCTACTGCGCGTTCCAGCTCTCCCAGAGCGCGGGATCGAAATCCAGACGACCGGGCCCATTGGCGCGCCAGTTCCCGGCCTCCTTCGTGATGCGCTCGCCGCCGACCGTGTAATTGAAGAGCGAGAGTCCCATATGGTCGCGGATTTCGTTGCCGATCATGACGGGATCGCCTGCTTCGTTCGACAGCGCCTCAAACCTGCTCGCCTGCCTCGCGCTGTCGAGCCCGTTCCATCCTTCGATCCACAGGTCCGCGATGTGGATGTTCCGCCAGCTCGACAGTGCGTAAAGACGCATGGCGCACAGATTCATGCCCTCGGAACGGATGTTCGAGAGCAGCATTTCGTTCACGAGTGCCCGGGGATCGGCGAGGTGGTTCGAGCCGGGATCGAGATAGTGCCTCGCGGAGTTGATGATGCACGTATTGTGAACGTCCCTGTGCATGCGGTTGTGGATGACGTCGACGCCGTTCACGTGCACCCGCTCGATGTTTCGCGGCGTCCATCCCCACTGGAACACCGGACCGTTCTCAAGCTTCCAGACCACGATGCCGTTGACCATGGTGTTGCTCCCATAGAGTTTCAGCACGTCGTCGTTGAGATGGAAGAACATGTCGCTCATCGTGCCGTTGTCGTACATCTCAATGCCGTCGGTCTGCCAGTACCAGCCGCCCAGCTGCTTGCCGTGGGACACATTCGCCACGATCGTGGGCTCGCCGTGGACCACGAACGAGTGATACGGAGCATTCGCCAGGGTGATGCCATGAATCGTCATCAGCTCGTATGCAGGAGTCGCATCGAACTCCAGCAGCTTCACGCATGTCCCATGGCAATCCGACGTGCCCGGCGCTGGACGCTGGTAGCCGTTGGCACGGTCGGCCTCGTAGACGTACTGCTCGCCGGAGAGCACGCCGAATCCGGTGATCCCCAGCATCGTCAGCTCGGGAAGCGCCGCGGGTGAAGCATGGAACTGGAACGCGCCCTTCACGTACGCCCCGGGCGCCAGATAGATCCAGCGGACGTTCGGGCGAAGATTCGCGTGATGATTTCCGCCCATGTAGTACGTCCCTGGACGGAAGTAGATCACCTGATCAGTCACCTCGTCAAGGTTCGAGAGCAGCCCTTCCGCGGGATAGTGGATAGTGTAGGAGGTCGACTGGGGATCGGGCGTCAGCCGTGCGGCGTCCCTGCCCACCGGGATGGGCTCGGCGAAGATCATGAGGCCGTTGCGCGGCTCCGTGTGCACCGCTCGATTGCCCGCGGGCTCGGTCGTCAATGCGCCGTTCGGGTCCTCGTAACTCGTCATCTGCTGGCTGTTGAATTCCACCGAGAAGCGGAATCCCTCCGGGACGCTCGGGACGAGTATCCGCACGGTTCTCTCGTTCACGAGCTCCTTCTGGAAGGTGAACCGCGTCGGCCGGATCGTCACCTGGTCCGCGGAAGTGAGCGCGGGCCCGCCCACGAGCTCCACGTAGACCCACACGTCCTCGTCGTGGAGGAACGACGACCAGCTCATGGTCATTCCGGCCTGCGCCGAGAACTCGGCGCCGTCTTCGTCGGTGTAGCCCACCTTGCCGAGCCCGCTGCGAGGAATGCTCATGTAGACGAAGGAGTCGTGCAGCTGGCCAGGCTGCGTCACCGGCGCCACACGTACCTGATACACAGTCGAGCTGCGTACCTTCCCCGGCGCGACGGCCGTTGAGGCGTTTGGCTCGGCGTTCGGATGAGACCAAGTCTGGACCTCAGCTTTGACCGCAGTAGCGCTCAGGAGCAGAAGGCCGAAGAAGATCGCCACGAGTCGGATCGTGGGCAACGTGCAAATGACGGCGCGTGAAGACATCGGGAATCCTGAAGTAGAGCGTGCTCGAAGAACTGAAACGACGTTTTTCATGGGGCCCCTCGATGTAGGGTTAGGCTCTCAGTTATTGCCGTAAATGCCGCGGGACACCTGCTGCAAGGAATATTCGAGCGTGCGATCGTTGAACATCACGCGATAGAAGCCGCCTTCGGGCACCGAGATCCGGATATTGGGGCCGCCGCCCGTCGTGCGCTTCGCGACGCCCGAGAAGCCTTGAGCATTGCCCCAGTCGTCCTTGCTCCAGTCATTTGAATTCGCGAACTTGAATTCGTGGTTGCCCGGCGGAATCCGCACCGCCTCCGCGATCCACGTATCGCCCTTGAGCTGCATCTCGATTTTCGGAGCCCAGTTGGTGAAGGTTCCGCCGATGTACATCGCGGGCTGGTGCCCGCCGGTGACCGCGAATGATCCCGTTACGGGAATTGCAGCGCACCACCTGCCATCGCCCGGCTGGCTCGCGACGACGTAGACGATCCCGGACTTGCCGGTCGGCTGCGCCTGGTTTCCGCTTATCTTCGCCGGTCCGAGCGCGACCTCGAACTGCACGGGCAGCCCGGAGGTAGCGGTCGCCGACAGCTTGGGGCCGGGGTGCCCGTAGACGACGTCCGCGATTGCGTCGAGCTTGATGGATTGCGCAGTGCAGGTCGTGCTCGCGCCCTGTGTGAGCCGCAGGACCATGCTCGCGTGCGGCGCGAGCTCCACGGAGATGGCGCTCATTGCGGGGAGCGGCGCGTGCTGCCACAGATCCCTGACGGCCGCCCCACCCTGGACGCCGGCGTCGGCGAACGAAAGCGACCGTGTCCTGGGAGTCGATTCGCGGTTGAAGAGTCCGACGATCACGTCGCCGTTCGACATCCGCCCCGTCCAGATCTGGCTGGCCTCGTTCGTCGGATCGTTCAAGCGCGGCTTGCCGACGAACCCGTCCGCGTTCAGCGCGAGCATCTCCTCGTTCTGATAGACCCAGAGGTCGTCGCCAATCGTGTCGTGCCGGTCGGCGGCCGCGATGGGCCCGCCCGCGATCAGATTCATGGAGATGACGGTGCGCCGCTCGACGTCCGTCGAGAACGTATTCATCCGAAGGAAATCGCCATCGAGGCGCACCTGTTCGCGGCCCGACAGATAGGACCAGTAGGTGAGGCCATCGGCGGCGTTCGCCCACTGTGACCAGTCTGGGAAACGGTGCCCGCGGTCCTTGTCGCTGAACTTCCACCATTGGCCGTAATCGACGTCCTCGCTGATGCGGAAACTGTGGGCGTACTGGCGCTCGAGCTCGGCTTCTTTGTAGAGATGCGGCATCGCGAAGCTGAGATACACGCCGTACTGGTCGGCCGCCTCGCGCATCCAGCGAAGCGCCGTCGCGTAATGGTCGCGAGGCCGGTCGGGCCCTACCCGGCCGAGATAGTGGTCGAACCCGTTCTCGTACCAGGAGAGGAAGTCGACCCGCAGGTGGTTGATGCCCATGTTCGCGTAGTACGCGATGTACCCCTTCACATACTGCTCGGCCCCCGGCCGGTCGACGTGCACCCACCTGAACACGGACTGCTCGGACGGATCGATGAGGCTGCTGACGGGAATGTTGGTCCCGACGATCTTTGTCTGCGTATCCGTTGGAGCGACGTGCACCATCAGCGGGTTCTCGTACATGCCGAGCCGCATGCCCCGCGAGCGCAGGTGCTGGGACCACCAGGCGTAGTCGTGCACCCAATGCTGCGAGTGCGAAGCGCGGTAGCCGTTCTCGTTGAGCCTGAGCGCGTCGCCCCAGCCGTCGACCGCCACCATGTCGTAGCCATACGGCTTGAGGTTCGCCTCGACCCAGTCGATGTTCGCCTGAAACTCGGATTCCGGGATGTAGTTCTCCGCGTTCGTGCTGGGATTGAGCGGCGTGCTGTTTTCCTCCTGCTGCTGCCGCACGATGTGGTACTCGTACACGCTCCAGTAGAGCGGTGGCTTGGAGAGCGGTCGCGCGGACGGATCAGCGCGCTCTGCTGCGCCAGCGCCTCCGCTTCCTGAGTAAGACCCAAGGCTCAGAACGGCAAGGCAGGCGATCAGGAATCGATTCAGATAAGTATTCATGGTTCGGTCTGCCAAAGAAATAAACAGTACGTCCCCCGACCTGTGGCATCACTAGCGACGCCGTCGGCGCGAGGGGTCTTCTTGCCTACTTGGCCTGGGCCGCCTGCGGCTGACGCTGAACCACGATCGTGCGTCCGGCGATGCCCTCCAGATCGATCTTGAGGCCGCCCGTCGCAGACACCGCGCCTGCACTCTGGCCGGAGATGACATCGACGGTTCCCACTCCCGCGAGCGTCGCCGCCGGGATGCCCGGCGGGGTCTGGGTGAGATCCACTTCGACACTCGTCGCCTTGCGTCCGTAGTTGAGCGCGGTGACCGCGAGATTCTGCGAATCAGGGAGCGTCATGACGAGGACCGCGACGCCGGGATCGTTGACGGGCGGAACGGCATTCATCGTGGCTTCGGAGATGCGGTACTGCTTGCGCGCCGCGAGCATCGTCTTCAGCCGGCTCGCGAACGAGTTGGGGTCCTGGAGCTGCTGCGGCAGCGGCCCGTAGAGCGCCTGCGCCTTCGGCAGCCCGGCCACCGCCGTGGTCGTCTTGGAGCTCGCGCCCATCAGGTCCACCCCGCCGCGGTTGACCCACCGCCAGTCCCCGCCTGCGGTCAGCCCGGCGGGAATACTCTCCACCGGGACCGGCAGCGCCCCGACGAGGTCCCAGGAGGAGAGGGCGAACACGCCCGGAATCATGGCGTTGGCGTGCGCGACCATGAGGTGTGCGCGCCGGATGGTCTCCACCTGCTCGGGGGTGGCTTTGTACGGGTCGGCGACACCGAGCGCGGGAGCGATGAACCCGGCGAAGGTGGTGGCGACACCGTCCTTTTCGGGGCGATACAGCCGGTTGTAGGGCGCAGCGCCCACGGTCGAGCGCATGGTGTCGAGGATCTGCCCCTTGAGCTGCTGGCCGTTGAGTGGGCGGCCCTCGAAGACGAAATCGCCGTGGGAGCCGAGCTCGAACAGCTGAAACGTGATCTCGTCGTGATTCTGCAGGTCGTGAACCAGCGTGTTGGACTGTATGCCTGCGTCGAGCAGGAAGTGATGCGCGAGCCGCAGCGGCAGCGCGTCCCCATTGATCAGCCCATAGAGGACCTCAGCACGCGTGAAGAAGTCGTACGACATGTCCGCGCCGTTGGTGGCGAACTGCTTGAGCGTCTGGAGTGGTGCGGCGAACTCCTGGTACGTGAATCCGCCGAGCTTGCGGGCCGCCATCGCGATATCGGTCGTGGACACGTTCGCGAGCGGAGTGAGGTACGACGACGCCTTATCATTGCCCTTCTGCGGCTCGAGCCCGAGGAAGGTATCGGCATCGAGACGGACCACCGGTACGCCGCGGTCAACGATGTTGTGGGCGAGGTCGCCGAAGTTCACGCGGCCAGCGGCATAGGATGGATCGAGCCAGTTGTACGTCGGCTGGGCCGGCTTGAAGACGTGCAGATAGACCCAGCGATGCGTCTGGCCGTCGACGCCGACGATCGCCGCCGATGCGCTCCAGCCGCTCCAGGTCTTCGCTTCCGGATCGGCGTCCGCCGAATCGATGTTGCCGGGTATGTATCCAAGCTGCTTGAGCTGCGCGGCGGCTTCGCGCGAGACGTGTGCCATGCCCCAGATGTCGTTGACCGGCGGCAGGAGTCTCCAATGCTCCTGCGCGATCTGGACCATGTTGTACAGGCCGGGATAGTCCTTGTACGCGCGCTGGGCGAGCCGGAAGTCGGGCCCGAGGCCCGAGTGCAGAGGCACGAGGTCGCTGCCGATGACCGCTCCGTTCTGTCGCGCATTCGCGACCATCTGCCGGTATTCCTCCTCGGTCCCGAGCTCCGGTGCGACGTCGAGCCCGATGCGGTCGAAATAGCCGTCGATCGTCGGAGTGAACTCCGTGCCCCGGATTCCGCCTGCGCGTTGGGTCGGATTGGTCCGCATGAGCTTGATTCCGATGTCGCCGGAAGCAGCCCAGAACGCCGGATTGGACCACGACCTGACGACGGAGGCGCCCTCCGGCGTGAGCTCGGAGGCGGGATAGCGCAGCAGCCACGTCGAGGCGAGCTGCACGAGATTCAATGGCTTGGGCACGCCGAAGTCCTCCCGCCACTGGACCCCCATGCCGGAGACCCGGCCGGCCACCTGGTCGGCCTGGAACAGCATCGAGTTCTGTTCCAGAAACTGTATGTACTCGGGACGGTCTTGCGCTGCCGCGGCTGCGACTGCAAGTACCAACGAGGCAAGAACTGAAGAAATTTTCTTCATGATTCACTCCTAAATTAAATTGACATTAACTTTGCGAGCAACGATTGCTAGCGTTGACGAGAAGGGGGGCGCAAGCTTTCAGCGAAGGGAATTAGATAGCAGTTTCACGGAACCTCCAACGCCGCGCGGCCCGTCGTAGCCCGTCGTAGCCAGAGGCGCTGAAGTGGCCGGGGAAGCAGTGGCAGCCGGGGCCGGAGCAGCAGAGGTAATCGCTGCCGTTTGCACGGTGCGGCTGACGACGCGCCGACCGGAATCGGGACATTGCCCGCCGGCGCCACCCACGCATGCGTCGTCACATCCCAGTACGACAGCGACTCGGGGGTGAGCGCGATGGTGACATCCTGCGATTGGCCCGGTTGCAGCGCGACCTTGGCAAAGCCGGCCAGCGACTTGGGCGCAGTCGGCAAGGGCGTGGGCAATTTGCCGGCATACACCATTTCGCTGCCGGCAACCTGGCCCGAGTTCGTCACGTTCACGGTGACCGACCAGTGCGCGGCGACTTGCTGGACGAACTGTTGCCAAGTTCCGGCGAAGATGAGTTGCCGCAACCGGCGATGATCGTGATTGCGGCCGTGCAGGCGCTCGCTGTGATGGAACGCCGGATATCTGAGAACTTCAGCGGGGAATACATGGCGGATCCGTTACATAGCTGACGCTTTCCGTCTAAGCGAATGTACGGGGCGTGCATAATACGGGGCGTGCATAACCCATAGCCCTTGGTGAAATGAGCGTCATGCATGCGGCACTGACAGCCGTGCGTCCGGGCGTCCTCTGGCGATCTTCGATCCTTGCTGTTACTGGGACATATCGCTTGCGCCGGAACCGCCATGCAAAATTTCTAGCCCAAAAACTCAGTTTAGATACTATTGACCTGCACGCTACCTTGGATTTGAGTGGAGCTAAAACTGTTTGATTTTCCTCAAAGGGCAGCTTGGACCTTGCACAAAAAGGACGTCTGCAAGACCGTATATCAATTTCGGCTCGTACGTTAAGCAAAAGCGCAGTTGTATTGCCGCGGCGCATTCATATGATGCGCGATACAGCGAAATGCGGCATCGCGATGATGGATATTGCGATCGATTTTCACAACCCGATAAAGCGCGCGCGATTCGTCGAAAACCCTTCGCGTACTCCGTTGGAAAAGATGTGCTTTTCCGAAAGCATTCTAGTCGGGAATCGAGACGGAGGGTATCGAATAGCCAGGCCGGGCAAATTGAGCACATGAATGTTTTCTGGATGCGGGACCTGTGTCGAAGCCAGGATGGGGCGCGGCAGCGACATGGCGCAGGGTCCGACATCTGATTGACCCGATTCGATGCAGGCGATTGACTGGCCAAATTTCGTGATTCAATATCGTGATCTTGCGGGGTCGCGCCGCCTTGCGACCTCAGGGTTAGCGGCAAGCGTTGTTTTCCGCACAGGGTAAGGCCAGAAACGTGATCGTGGTCGGTGCGAACGCATATTGCCGCCGTACGCCGCATCCGCCGTCTCGGTGTTCCAGGACGGTTTGCCGGGTGCGAACTCGCTCCCGCAGCCTGCGATAGAACGCGAGGGTTTCATCGGTGCGCCGCAGCCACTGTTCCGAGAGCGCCTCGGCGGCCGTGGCCTGCTTGCCAATGGCCGCACAGCGCATCGAGGTCGCTCCATAGTGGTGATAGGAAAAGGCATCGATCACCATTCTCACTGTAGATAGGCCGGGAAACCGAAAATCCTAAGCACATGGTTTAGGTAGATTCTCTTCGCGACAGCCTGTTTTTCCTCAGGCATAGCGATTTCTCAAGGAATCCAGGCGTCGGGCCAAGCACTCACCAAAGCGATTCAGCTTATTGCAGCCTGAATGTAGTAAAAATGGTCAGAGGCTAGACGAGCTAAATAATCATACCAATCCTCGATATGAGCCACCATCCAGTTGGAGATTTTGGCCCGAAATGAACCCAGCCTGCTCGCTGCACAAATAAGCACATGCATCGCCGAATTCATCCGGCCGCCCAAAACGTTTGGCTGCCACTGTATCGACGATTCGCTGACGTGCCTCTTGATATGAAATGCCTTCCAGCTTGGAAATGCGTTCAGCCATAAATTCCTGGCGGCCGGTGTCGATACGTTCTGGCAACAGGTTATTGATTGTGACGTTATCGACCACTACCTCTCTGGAGATCGCTTTGCATACGGCAGTTAATGCCGTCCGTGCCGACGTCGATAAGCCCATATGGGGATTCGGCGACTTCACCATGGCAGAGGTAATATTGACGATTCGGCCGAACTTGCGGCTTCGCATGCCAGGCAGAAGGGCGTGAATCATCAGGACAGGCGCGAGCATGTTCGCCTCCATGGCCTTTAAATATGCATCGCGCCCCCAATCTTCGAATTTTCCAGGCGGTGGTCCTTCGTTATTTGTTACTAAAATATCGGCGTCCGGGCAAGCGGCGACCAAGGTCGCTCTCCCTTCTTCCGTATTGATATCGGCGGCGACCGGAATGACGGTCCCGCCGGTTTCCTCTGCAATCTCCTTGGCCGTGACTGAAACGCTGTCAGAATACCGGCCATTAACTATGACCATTACTCCCTCACGAGCCAGCGCTGTGGCACAGGCTCGCCCTAGTCCGCGAGAAGAGGCGAGAACAATCGCTTTTCGTCCATGAATTCGAAGGTCCATCATTATCCTTAAATCAGATTAAAAATTTGCCGGCTGCAAGCCTGCTCGGCCAATGTCATTCTGTGTCAATCGAAATGTTCTTCAGTACGCTTCCGAAACGCTGTGACTCCGCTTTTACGAAAGAAGAAAAGTCATCGGGCGAACGGCCGTCGACCGTAAATCCTGCCTTGGCATAGGCTGCCTGTATTTCAGGATGATTCAGTGCCTTGCGTACCTCTAGCGCGATCTTTTGAACTACCTCGGGAGGGGTTCCTGCCGGCGCAAACCAGCCAAGCCAGGTGCCGGTAATCACCAAGTTCGGCAGCCCGGCTTCCTTCATCGTCGGCACATCAGGGAAATCGGGTGAGCGGGCCGTTCCGGTAAAAGCCAATGCACGTACCTTGCCCGCCTGGAGAAAGCCGTGAGCGATTGTAGGCGGCAGAATCATCAGGTCCGTAATGCCCGAAGCGACCGCGGTGAGTGCCGGTGACGTGCCTTTGTACGGAACATGCAGCAGTTTAAGGCCAGCCTCCAAGGCAAACATCTCGGCGGCCAAGTGCAATGCATTCCCTAAACCGGGAGAAGAAAATGAGAGCTGTTTTTTAGAGTTTTTGGCATGGCTGATGAGTTCCTGCACGCTCTTCGCCGGCAAGGACGGTGTGACAACCAGCAGATAGCCGGTCCCGATGCCCACATTCGTAACAGGCACAAAATCCTTGAATGTGTCATAAGGCAGTTTCTTGTTCACATATGCATTGATGACAAACGCGGGCGTGGTGTGCAGGAGGGTATAGCCGTCCGCCGGCGCCTTGGCGACGTATGCGGCACCAATCATGCCGTTTGCGCCAGCCTTGTTTTCGACGATGACGCGGGTATCCAGCTGCTTGTCGAGCTGGGCGGCCACCATGCGTGCCGTGGTGTCCGACGTGCCGCCAGCCTCGAATGGAACGATCAGCCGGATTGGCTTGGATGGATAATTGTCGGCAGAAGCAGGCGCGGCAAGCGCGCCACTCAATAGTGCTGCAAGAATTGCCGTTACGAGTCGCATGATGTCTCCTCCTTGGTTGTTTTTATTTGTGCTGTTGCGTATTCAGGCTGCTCAGAAAATGCTCGACCATCTGTGAACGCGTACCGATCCAGATATCGTCGGCCGCAGTCGCAATTTCGAGTATCCGCTGAAACGCGCCGGCCCCTGCAGGGCGACCGAAAACATGCGCGTGGACAGTTGGATCGATCTTGCATGCACCTTTCTCCCACTTGCGCACATAGTCCAGCCAGTCCTCGAAAATTTCGACCATTGCCCGCGGTGGCTGACCGTGCCGCATGAAAAGCGGAAGGTCATTGACTTCCATCGTTCCCGGAACCGCAACGATGGAGCAGTCCCCGAAGTCAACCAGGTACGGCAGATCGTCGTTCAGCGTGTCGCTATGCCATTGATATCCCTCCTGCGCAAGCAGCCGGGCAGTACGCGGGCTGGGCGTGCTGCGCGGACTAATCCAGCCTTTAGGGCGGCTGCCTGTCGCCGCTCCAATCAACTCGGTCGTGCGTCGAATATTGGCCAGTTCGGCCTGCTCGTCGAGATAAACAGGAATGACGTCCATTGCATACGAGTGCGCAACCACGTCATGCCCCGCGTCCGCGAATGCCCGTACTTCTTCGGGGTATCGCTCCGCCATGATGCCGCTGACTAAAATTGAGGCCTTTACG
>DASYKE010000067.1:0-7030 GCA_035995725.1 Burkholderiaceae bacterium
GCCCGGCTGCGGCGAATTCATTGCCGGGTCTTATAGCAATCATGTCGGCACACGCAACTACAAACTGTATATTCCGGGCGGCTATCACGGTCAGTCAATGCCGCTGCTGGTAATGCTGCATGGCTGTACGCAAAGCCCGGATGACTTCGCCGCCGGCACGCGCATGAATGCGATTGCCGAGGAAAGGCAGTGCCTGGTCGTGTATCCGGAGCAGGCGGAATCCGCCAACGGTTCTAAATGCTGGAACTGGTTCAAGTCGCTCGACCAGCAGCGCGACCAGGGTGAGCCGTCGATCATCGCAGGCATCACGCGCGAAGTGATCAAGACCTGGCATGTCGACCCGCGCCAGGTTTTCATTGCCGGCTTGTCTTCGGGCGGCGCGATGGCCGTCATCATGGTGGCGACATATCCCGACCTGTATGCGGCGGCCGGTGTTCATTCCGGGTTGCCGTATGCATCGGCCCGGGATTTGCCTTCTGCGATGGTTGCTATGAAGGAGGGAATGGGTGCAGGGGGCGCAATTCATTCGACATCATCGACGAGCGCCAGGAGCATCCCGATTATCGTGTTTCACGGCGACCGCGATACGACAGTCCATCCGCGCAACGGCGATCAAATCATCGCACAATGGATGTCGAATGCGGCAGCCGACAGGCCGGTGCCGGAGGGCCGGACATCTCCGCACACGACAATCGGGCAGGGCAAAATAAGGAATGGTCATGCCTATACGCATATCGTCCATCGCAACGGCAGCGGCCACGCGATTGCGGAACAGTGGCTGGTGCACGGCGCCGGCCACGCTTGGTCGGGTGGCAGCAACCGCGGAAGCTTCACCGATTCAAAAGGCCCGGATGCAGGCAAGGAAATGATGCGCTTCTTTTCCGCACATGCGCAGCTTGACGACTGAACCATGGAGTGGCACAAAGTTGGTGCGCATGGTGAAAAATGTCGCCAGGCGAACGCCGCATGCGAATGGTTTGTACGGCGCCAACCATACTGGCGCTGCATGAAGAGCCTGCATTGAGTTTGAGTGGGCCCGCTTTCATCGCCAGCTCTTCGGATTCTTGGGCAGCACCGGCAAGCTGCGTCCTTCCAATACAGGTCGAAACCATCTTCTGACCCATCAGCAAATCGATTCACGGTAGCCAGCCGCAGCCGAAATGCCAATGCGGCAGCCGCTCGATGCTGCGCAGGCTGGGCAGCGGCGTTAGCGGCAGGTTAGCCGCACGTTAACGGCCAATTTAACGGCCATTTCGATCAAGCCGGCAACAAACGCGGCTATTCGCTCGCCAATCCTGGTGTGCGGGCGATTCGTTGCATTGTAATGAATCGCTTTATGCTACATTTAGTGAATTACTGCATGCAAGTGCTTGTTGTCGATTCACCTCCACCCATAAAAGATGATGAATGCACGAAGATTGCTTTACCCCGGCATTGCTGCGATCGGGATTGCCGGATTGGGTGCTTATGCCTACTTCGCGCAACGCGCACCGCAAGTGCCGACCGAGCAAACTGCAAGCACTGCGAATGCAGCCACGGCGACTCCCGGAGCGGATAAAAAAGGTCGCGGCGCAGCTGCCGGCGGTCCGGTCACTGTCGAAGTCGCGAAAGTCACCAGGCTCAAATTGCAGGACGACATCAACGCCGCAGGCACCATTCGGTCCAATCAGGCGGTTATACTGCGGCCCGAAGTGTCCGGGCGCATCACACGGCTCAATTTCAACGATGGCCAAAGCGTGAAAAAAGGGCAGGTCCTGGTGGCGTTCGACGCTTCGGTGAATATAGCCGAAGTC
Organism: Burkholderiaceae bacterium; assembly: GCA_035995725.1. Classification (GTDB taxonomy): domain Bacteria; phylum Pseudomonadota; class Gammaproteobacteria; order Burkholderiales; family Burkholderiaceae_D; genus JAQGLW01. The sequence continues at coordinate 1,794 of DASYKE010000067.1, forward strand.
CAGCAGGCACGCGCCGAGCTCAGCATCGCAACAGCCAACTTCAACCGCAATGCCGAACTGGCGCGGCAAAAATTCATAGCCGAACGCGTCAAGGACGAGTCGGCGGCCAATGTGCAGGTACTCGATGCCAAGCTTGCACTGGCACAGGCACGCCTTTCCAAGCTTGAAATCAAGGCGCCGTTTTCCGGCACGGTCGGTATCCGAAGCGTCAGCGTAGGCGACTATGTGAAAGACGGTGCCGACCTCGTCAACCTGGAAGACATCTCCAGCGTGAAAGTCGATTTCCGGGTGCCGGAAAAATTTCTCGATCAAGTGCAAAGAGGACAGGCAATCGAGGTATCGGTGGACGCGTTGCCGGGCAAGCCGTTCTATGCCCGGGTCGATGCGATCGACCCGCAAGTGGACAGTTCGGGGCGTTCTGCATTGTTGCGAGCCCGTATCGCCAATCCCGAAGGGAAATTGAAGCCAGGCATGTTCGCACGCGTGAGACTGATACTGACGGAGCGCGCCAATGCGCTGGTGATTCCGGAAGAAGCGATCGTGCCGCAAGGCAACAAGGTTGCTGTCTGGAAAGTAGTCGACGGCCAGGCGTTGCGCACCGAAGTCAAAACCGGCCTGCGCCGCGACGCGAAAGTCGAGATCGTCGAAGGATTGCAACTGGGCGATATGGTGATAACAGCCGGTCAGATTCGCCTGACCAGAGATGGCACGCCGACGCGCATTGTGCAAGGTGCCGGCGAAAACGGATCGGATGCAGGTCCCGGCGATGACAAGCTGGCCAGGAACAAAGCTGGCGCCGGTGCGAATGCAGCTGTCCGCAAAAACTGACCGGAGCACATCATGGTTTTATCGGATATCTGCATTCGCCGTCCCGTCTTCGCGACGGTGATGTCGCTCATCACCGTGCTGGTCGGCCTTGTGTCCTACAAGCAGCTGGCGGTACGTGAATATCCGAAAATCGACGAGCCGGTCGTCAACGTTAACACCAGGTATCCGGGCGCCAGTTCCGCGGTGGTCGAATCCCAAATCACCAAACCGCTGGAAGATTCGATTGCCGGAATTGACGGCATCGACGTGCTCAGCTCGATTTCGCGTGCTGAGCAAAGTCAGATTACCGTGCGTTTCCGTCTTGAAAAAGATCCAGATTCGGGCGCCAGCGATGTGCGCGACCGGGTATCGCGCGTGCGGTCCAAACTTCCGCAGACAATCGAAGAGCCCGTCATCGCAAAAGTCGAAGCCGACGCCAGCCCGATCATCTGGCTGTCGTTTTCCAGCGGCCGCATGTCGGCGCTGGACCTGACCGATATCGCCAACCGTATCGTCAAGCCGCGTCTGCAGTTATTGCCTGGCGCAGCGGAAATACGCATCAATGGCGATCGTCAATATGCAATGCGGATCTGGCTGGATCGGAACAAGCTCGCGGCTCAAAGCCTGACACCGTCGGACGTGGAAGACGCGCTGCGCAAGCAGAACATCGAAGTGCCGGCGGGCCGGATCGAATCGAGGCAACGCGAGTTCTCGGTCGTATCGCAAACCGATCTCGCCACGACCAGCGAGTTTGAAAATATTATCGTGCGCAGCGTGAACGGCTATGCAGTGCGCATCAAGGATGTGGCGCGGGTCGAGCTCGGGCCGGCGGCGGAACGCTCGGCAGTGCGCTTCAACGGCCAGAATGCGGTCGCGCTCGGCGTGGTTCGGCAGGCAACGGCCAATCCGCTGGAATTGGCGCAATACGTGAAGGCCGAAATTCCGAAGCTCAACGAAGAATTGAAGGCGCAAGGCATCGAAGTCGGCATTTCTTATGATTCTACGATATTCATCGAGCGTTCGATCAAGTCGGTATATCACACCATTGCGGAATCGGTGGTGCTTGTGGCGCTGGTGATTTTCGTGTTCCTGCGCTCGTTCCGCGCATCGATCATTCCGCTGGTGACGATTCCGGTTGCACTGATCGGTTCATTCGCGATCATGTCGCTGGCCGGTTTCACGATCAATACACTGACATTGCTGGCCCTGGTTCTGGCGATCGGATTGGTGGTGGATGATGCGATCGTGGTTCTGGAGAATATTTACCGGCATATCGAAGACGGCATGAAGCCGTTCGACGCAGCACTCAAGGGGGCAAAGGAAATCGGGTTTGCGGTGATCGCAATGACAATGACGCTGGCAGCGGTGTACGCGCCGGTTGCATTCACACCGGGCCGTACCGGGCGCCTGTTTGCTGAATTTGCGCTGACCCTGGCCGGCGCAGTCATCGTTTCCGGATTTGTCGCATTGACCCTATCGCCGATGATGTGCTCCATCATGCTGAAACATCAATCCAAGCATGGCTTCGTTTACCGGGCGATTGAAAGCGGCTTGAATGCACTTACCGGCGGCTACCGTCGATTGTTGACATCGGCATTGTCGACGCGCTGGCTGGTGGTTTTGATTTATTTTGTCACGATTGGCGGATTGATCTGGGTTGGCACCAGCATGAAAAAAGAACTCGCTCCGATCGAGGACCGCGGTGTCATTTTCACTTCGCTGGCCGGGCCGGACGGCGCATCCTTGAGCTATACCGAAAAATACGCCAGCCAGGTGGAAAAAATTGCCGAGGGCACAAAGGAAATCGATCGTGTTTTCATTGTCGCAGGATCGCCCACCGTCGAGCGCGGCGTCGCATTCTTTCGCACTGTCGACTGGTCGGACCGCAAGCGCAGCACGCTCGACATGATCAAGGAATTGCAGCCGCAGATGGCAGGCATCCCGGGCATGCTCGTATTTCCGAATGCACCGCCGTCCCTTGGACAATCTGCTCGCGACCGTCCGGTCGGCCTGGTGGTAGTAACCAATGAATCCTACGAGGATTTGCAGGAGACGGTGCAACGCATTGTCGCGGAGGCAAGCAGGAATCCCGGCCTGGCAAATATCGATACGGACTTACGGCTGAATACACCGCAGGTCAATGTACAGATTGACCGAGAGAAGGCCGCAGATGCCGGCGTGCAGATCGAAACGGTTGGCCGCATCCTGGAAACGATGCTTGGCGGACGCAACGTCACCCGTTTCAAAAAAGGCGGAGAGCAGTATGACGTCATGGTTCAAATCGAAAAGGGCGATCGCGAATCGCCGGAAGAAATCAACAACATTTTCGTGCGCGGCAAGAACGATAAAATGATTCCGCTGACAAGCCTGTTACAGGTGCGCGAGACTGTTGCGCCGCGCGAACTGAATCATTTTGGCCAGCGGCGCGCGGTGATTATCTCGGCCAATCTGGCCAATGGTTATACCCAGGGAGAAGCGCTCGATTTCATGGAAGCGACCGCACAGAAAGTGCTCAAACCCGGCTATGCGACCGATCTGTCCGGCTCGTCGCGTGAATACAAATCGTCCAGCGGCAGTCTGGCGCTCACTTTTGTGCTGGCGCTGGCCTTTATTTACCTGGTGCTGGCGGCGCAATTCGAAAGCTTCATCGACCCGTTCATCATCATGCTGACGGTGCCGTTATCGATGACGGGCGCGCTGATCGCGCTGAAATGGAGCGGTGGCACCTTGAATGTCTACAGTCAAATCGGCTTGATTACCCTGGTTGGCCTGATCACCAAGCACGGCATCCTGATCGTCGAATTCACGAATCAATTGCGCGAGCAAGGCAAGCCGCTCCATGAAGCGATCATCGAGGCGGCGGTATTGCGCTTGCGCCCGATTTTGATGACTACCGGCGCAATGGTGTTAGGGGCATTGCCGCTCGCGTTGGCAACCGGCGCCGGCGCCGAGTCGCGTATCCAGATCGGATGGGTCATCGTCGGCGGCATGACGCTCGGTACGCTGTTGACGCTGTTCGTGGTACCGACCGTATATACGTTCTTCGCCCGCAAAGCGCACGCGGCGATCGAGTCGGCACCGATACCGCCTCTCAAGCCTGCCGCTACCGTTCAACGATGACGGAATAACTGCCGACCATTTCCATAAGACTTCATAAATCATGCGACAAATTGTTCTCGATACCGAAACCACCGGCTTGAATCCGCGCTCCGGCGACCGCATCATCGAAATCGGTTGCGTCGAACTGGTCAACCGCAGGCTGACCGGCAATAATTTTCATAGTTACGTCAATCCGGAACGCGAGTCGGAAGAGGGCGCGCTCGCGGTACATGGCCTGACCACCGAGTTCCTCAGCGACAAGCCGAAATTCGCCGAAATTGTCAATGAATTGCGCGATTACATCAGCGGCGCAGAAGTCATCATCCATAACGCGCCATTCGATGTCGGGTTTCTGGATGCTGAATTCAGCCGGTTGAATATTCCGCGTTTTGCCGAGCATGTCGGCAAGATTACCGACACGCTGGTGCAAGCCAAGGAGATGCATCCCGGGAAGCGAAACTCGCTTGACGCATTATGCGACCGCTATGGCGTATCGAATGCGCACCGCGCGCTGCACGGCGCATTGCTCGATGCCGAATTGCTGGCGGAAGTCTATCTGGCGATGACACGCGGGCAGAACAGCCTGACCATCGATCTCACCGTTGAAGAGACGGCGTCGGCCGGCGGCCTTAACGCGGACATCGCGCTGACAGCCGAAATCATCGTGCTGCCGGCAGTGGCGGACGAACTTGCCGAGCATGAAGTGGTGATGAAAAGCCTGGACAAGGAAGTCAAGGGTAGTTGCATATGGCGTGCGGTGACGGCGCCCGCAAATTGATTCGACACGCCAACTATGAGATAATTTCGTCAGCTTTGGGCGGTTAGCTCAGGGGTAGAGCACAGCCTTCACACGGCTGGGGTCACAAGTTCGAAACTTGTACCGCCCACCAAACAAATCATGGCCTGGCGGGTTTGCAGGCCATGCATTTCGGAAAACCAATTTGCGTCACAATGTATTTGCGGCGTCAGGGTAGTCAAGTCAGGCCGAAAATTTCAGATCTGTCGCAGTATCGATATCCTGCCTGATGCCGGCATCATCGACCGCTACTTCCGACACAGGAAACGCCCTGAGCAGGCTGCGGGCTCCTTCGTCGCCACCCAGGCGCAGCAAGTCCGGCAAATGCTTGCGACTGAATGCGACCGGGTTGCCGCGCCGGCCCATATAAGTCGGAGCAGCGATATCCGCGCCAGACTTGATTGCATCGATCAATGCGCTGATGGTTGCCGGTTGCACATGCGGCATGTCTGCCAATGCAATTACCCATCCTGATGCATTGCACGGTTGCGACAGCGCATGGACCAGCGACGCTCCCATGCCCTGATCCGCGCTC
>DASYKE010000068.1:0-14185 GCA_035995725.1 Burkholderiaceae bacterium
GCGGTTTTTTTGGCTGTTGCCATCTTAAAACCTCCTTCACATTAGTGTTGGGAAATTGCGCCATTTCACGCACCGCTAATAGTGGTAGGGTTTTGCCAGCTATGCAAGTGTTTTTTGCAAGTTTTTAATGGGAATTGTGTAGTTAGCGCCACGCATTCTTCATAGAGCGAAGCCCAGGGGGCGGCTATGGTGCAATCAGCGTATTGGCTCAAGCGAGCCACGCATCATTTTGGCGTCCGGTTTCCGTCTGCGGGAGGCACTGACTGCCCTTCCGTACAGCCGTCTGCCCGCGTCAAAATGCTGCGCGGGACAGCCCGCAGACAGAGAGGAAGGTCACCGTTTCTCCTATGGAGGACCGCTGGCGCGGCGGCATGCTAACGCATGCCGGGCAGCATGCCTTTCATGCCTCGCATCATTTTAGCCATGCCGCCGCCTTTGAGTTTTTTCATCATCGACTGCATTTGCTCGAATTGTGCCAGCATGCGATTAACTTCCTGCACCTGGACACCGGCACCGGCTGCAATGCGGCGTTTGCGCGACGCCTTGATCAATTCCGGTTTGGCGCGCTCTTGCCGCGTCATCGAGTTAATGATGCCTTCCATCCTGCGTACCTGCTTGTCGGCCTGATCCATGTTGGCCCCGCCGGCCGCTTGCTGGAGCTGTGCCGGCAGTTTATCGAGCAGGCTGGACAACCCGCCCATTTTCTTCATTTGGCCAAGTTGCGCCTTGAAATCGTTCAAGTCGAACTTGCCGCCGCCCTTGATTTTGTGCGCCAGATCCTGGGCAGCTGCCACATCGACGCCTTTTCTGGCTTCTTCCACCAAAGCAAGAATGTCGCCCATGCCGAGGATGCGGCTGGCCATGCGGCTTGGGTCGAACGCTTCCAGACCGTCGAGCTTTTCCGCCACGCCTGCAAATTTGATCGGTTTGCCGGTAATGTGGCGCACCGACAGCGCCGCGCCGCCGCGCGCATCGCCATCGAGCTTGGTCAACACGATGCCGGTCAGCGGTAGTGCATCGTTGAAAGCCTTGGCGGTATTGATTGCGTCCTGGCCCAGCATGGCATCCACCACGAACAGTGTTTCGATCGGTTTGACTGCGGCGTGCAGCGCGCTGATCTCCTGCATCATCGCCTGATCTATGCCGAGACGGCCGGCGGTATCGATGATCAGCACATCGTGGTAATGTCTTTTTGCATAATCGACTGCTGCCAGCGCGATGGCGACCGGTTTGTCGGTCGGTTGCGACGGGAAGAAATCGGCGCCGACCTGGGCGGTTACCGTCTGCAACTGGCCGATGGCAGCCGGGCGGTAGACGTCGGCTGAAACGGTCAACACTTTTTTCTTTTTCTCTTCGCGCAGGTATTTGGCGAGCTTGCCCACGGTGGTCGTTTTACCCGCACCCTGCAAACCTGCCATCAGGATGATCGCCGGCGGCTGTGTCGCAAAGCTTAGTTGCGACGCTTCCGGCCCCAGATCTGCTCCCATAATGGCAGCCAGTTCGTTCTGTACCACGCCGACCAGTGCCTGGCCGGGCGTGAGCGAGCCGATGACTTCTTCGCCCAGCGCCTTTTCCTTGACTCGGGCAATGAATTCACGCACCGCGGGTAGCGCGACGTCGGCTTCGAGCAATGCCAGGCGCACTTCGCGTAGCATCTCTGCGGTGTTGGATTCGGTCAGGCGTGCCTCGCCGCGCATGGTTTTGACGACTTTGGCAAGGCGTTGGGTCAGATTGTCGAGCATGGATCGTGGTGTATTTAGTAATTTAGTAAAACAGTATAAGAATCAGTGGGGTAAAGCGCGTCGAAAGCAGCCTTATATTCTAACTGATGCTGCGTGTACTCCAGCGCCGGTTAGAGTGAAGGCGGTCCAAAACGTTGCATGCAGTAATTCTGGAATGCCGTGCACAAAAATCGACATGCCTTCCTGCCGGGTTAAGCAAATATATAAATTAACTGTTTGACTAGATATTTTGGGGCCCCATACAGGCTGTCTTGGAACTGGTCGGTAGCAGCAACGGCTGTTCACGGCGACAATCGCGGCGCATTGCCAAGCGGTTGTTTGCAATGAAGTTTTCGGCCCCAGGCCGGGTACATTCATCGATAGCGGAACAGGTACGTTGCCTCCGCTTGCTAGACAGGCTGTATACGGTAAAACTTAAGAAATACCATTCGCAGTGGACTGTCCTGTGGATTAATAGCATCTATCACGCTGGTTAACGTGCTGGATGACGACGTTACATGGTGTAAACTTAAATGATGCAAATATATGTTTTCTATCTGGCGGCGCTGTTCTACGCAGTCTGTGCCTTTTTGCCATCCAGCCAGCGCGTCCTTATTTCAGTGGGCACGGCGATCGGGTGGCTGCTGCATGGCGGCGCGCTGTGGGCCGATGTGATTGCCCCGGGTTCGCTGCGTCTCGGATTCGCGATCATGTTATCGGCGACGCTATGGGTATCGGTGGCAGCCTATTGGCTGGAAAACCGCAGTTTTGCATTGGACGGATTACGCGTGATGGTGTTGCCTTGCGCCGCTGTCGCCGTTATTTTGCCGACAATATTTCCTGGCAATGTGATACCGCTGCAGGGTAAATCTGTCTTGTTTTCATGGCACATTGCCATTTCGATACTGGCCTATAGCACGCTGACTATTGCCGCGTTCCATGCGGCGTTGATGGCATTGCAAGAATCAAGGTTGCATACGCGGCCAACTGATGCCAAAAATAGATGGTTTACGGTGGCCATCGATCGACTGCCCGCATTATTGACCATGGAAAAGTTATTGTTCAGGCTGATCGCATTCGGTTTTGCATTACTGACACTGACCGTATTGTCCGGCGTGGGATTTTCCGAACAACTGTTTGGCAGAGCGTTCAAATTGGACCACAAGACCATTTTCACGATGCTGTCGTGGGCGTTATTCGGGTTATTGCTGGCCGGACGCAAGTGGCGCGGCTGGCGGGGCAAAACCGCGCTCAGTTTTACGCTAACCGGTTTTGCGACACTGTTGTTAGCTTATGTCGGCACCCGTTTTGTGCTGGAAGTGGTGTTACATCGGGGGCTCGCATGAAACTGTTGTTGTGGGGAGCGATCTGCTTTGCCATCGTGATGTGGCTGCTGCGGACAAAGAAAGTTTCCGGGACGCCGCCGGGTGGTAGTGCGCATAACAGCGCAGAGAGCAAGCATGGCAACGCTGAACCGATGATCCGATGCGTGCAATGCGGTGTACATATCCCTCTATCGGAAGCTGTAATCAGCCGGTCGAATGCGGCATTTTGCAGTGAAGAGCATCGTCTGCAGCATTCCGCAGACTAGCGCATGAGCAAGCCCGCACAAATACTTTCCGTCGGACCGCAGGATACCTTTTGGCGGACACTGCAGACATTTAACGTCACACGTTTTGTTATCGCCGTGGTGCTGCTGGCCTATCTGAGCGCCAATACCAAAAAAAGTTTCGGGACGTTAGAAGAATTCCCTTATCAGGAAACATGCGTTATTTATTTGTTGCTGGCGGTTGTATTTGCGATTTTGTCGACATATTACAAACGGCGTTTACTGCTGCAAGTCGCGTCGGAAATGGCGGTCGACATCACCGTCATTTCGATGTTGTATGTCGCCGCTGGCGGCGCAAAAAGCGGACTGGCAATTTTGTACCTGTTCCCGTTGGCTGGTGGGGCTATCCTTGCGCCATTACTGCTGGCATTGTTTTTCGTTTCCGTCGTTACAATAACGCTGCTGGCGGATAGCGGCTACCGGATTTTGAAATCGGCGACGGAAGATTCCACTTTCCAAACCGGGCTGTATGGCGCTGCTTTTTTTGCGGCAGTTTTTGTTATTAACCGTCTGGCTGCCCGGCTCATCAAGCAGGAGCAGTTGGCGACGCAGCGCGGGCGGGACCTGCAAATTCAGCAGGCGATCAACCGGCTTGTCCTTGCCGACACCGGCGATGGAATTCTGGTGGTCGGCCGTGACAGCACGGTGTTTACCGCTAATCCGGCGGCCGAACGCATGCTTGGCTTATCCATGTCGGATGATCAATCACGTTACAAGCTGACGGAGATCCCTTCGCTGACGCCGATTGTGAATGCATTCTTTAAATGGACGGGCCAACCATCCAACCGCAGCTCGCCGGCATTTGTCGTCATCAAGCCCGGGGACGATCTTACACCGCAAGGTGCGACTACCGTCTGGGGCGGACGCCGTGAACTGGTTGCGCATTTGAAGCTGCGTTTCGCAACGGTGGAAACGGTCGGGCTGAAGGAAGACCGGACAATTATCTTCTTGCAAGACGTAAGCGAAATCGAAAACCAGGCGCAGCAGTTGAAGCTGGCGTCAATGGGACGACTGACCGCCAGTATTGCGCATGAAGTGCGGAATCCTCTTTCCGCAATTTCTTATGCAGCAGCGCTGATGGGTGAGGAAACCTCGAATCCCGCGCAAACCAGACTGGTAAATATTGTCGGCGAAAATGTGACGCGCCTGAATCGAATGATTGAGGATATTCTCAAGCTGTCGCGCAAAGCGCAATCGCATGGCGATCCTGTTTCCTTGTCCGAGTTATTCGCCGAAGTCCTTGAGGAATTCCGGGATACGCATGCGTTGCGAGACGGCGTCATCCAGCTGGGCAAGATGAATCAGTACCGAGTCTGGTTCGATCCGCTGCATTTGCGTGAAGTCATCATTAATCTGCTGTCGAATGCGGTACGCTATGCCAGCGGGCGCAATGGAAGCATACGTTTGCATCTCGCATCCGAGGTCGCCACCCGCCTGGAATTGCATGTGCAGGACGATGGGCCGGCGATCACGCCGGAAGTCCGCGCTCATTTGTTCGAACCGTTTTATACGACTTCCAGAAAGGGGACTGGATTAGGACTCTACCTGGCCCGCGAATTGTGCTTGAATAATGGCGCAATGCTCGATTACGAATATCGGGCAGACGCTTCCGGTAACGGATTTGACGAGCCAAAAGGCAGATTCGTGATCACGTTTGCAATGCCAGGCTGAATTTAATAATTTTTTGCATGTGATAGAGAAGACGCTCCTATGACTTCACCCCGTATCCTGGTCGTCGACGATGAGGCAGATCTGCGTGAGCTGCTGGAAATCACGCTCATTAAAATGGGTCTGGATATCGATAGCGCCGATTGTCTGGCGGCGGCGCGCGCCTGTCTTGCGCAGAAAGAATATGCGCTGGTGTTGACGGATATGCGGCTGCCGGATGGTCTCGGGATCGACCTGGTGCGCGACGTCTCAACCGGCTACAAGAACACCCCGATTGCGGTCATTACTGCTTTCGGCAGTGCAGACAACGCGGTTGCCGCGTTGAAGGCAGGCGCTTTCGACTATCTGTCCAAACCGGTTGGCCTGGACCAGCTGCGCATGATGGTGCAATCGGCTCTACGACTGACCCAGGTGGCAGATGCGGTCCAGCAGCAGGGAGATCAGCCCGGCATGCCGACATCCTCCCGCCTGATGGGACAGTCGAAGGTGATGCAGGATATGCGTGCGCAAATTCTGCGTCTTGCCCGCAGCATGGCGCCGGTTGCGATTACCGGCGAATCCGGCAGCGGCAAAGAACTTGCCGCGCGCGATATCCATGCACAGAGCGCCCGCGCCGACAAGCCGTTTGTCGCCGTCAATTGCGGGGCCATTCCGGAAGCATTGATGGAAGCGGAATTCTTCGGTTACCGTAAAGGCGCCTTTACCGGTGCCGCAGATGATCGGGACGGATTTTTTCAGGCTGCCAATGGCGGCACCTTGATGCTCGACGAAGTGGCTGACTTGCCGCTGGCGATGCAGGTAAAGCTGCTGCGTGCGATTCAGGAGCGGCGGGTACGCAAGGTCGGTGCGACCACCGAGGAGTCCGTCGACGTGCGGTTGATCAGCGCAACCCACCAGAATCTGGCCGAATGCGTCGAAAGAGGAAGATTCCGACAGGATTTGTACTATCGTCTGAACGTAATTGAACTGAAATTGCCGCCGCTGCGCGAGCGAAGGGATGATGTCGGCTTGCTGGCCAATGCGATTCTGGGACGATTTGCCGCTCCCGGCCATGCGGCGGTGCTGGCGCCGCAGGCGCTTGACGCATTGCGCTCCTATGCTTTTCCAGGCAACGTGCGCGAACTTGAAAATGTACTTGAACGCGCGTTGGCTTTTGCCAATGGCGGAGTGATTGAAGTGGCCGACCTGGCACTGAAATCGGGGGCGGCAGCGGCTCCTGAATCGGTTCTGCTGTTGCCGCCGGCCGGCGTCGTGGAAACACCGCCGATGACCATCGCAATGGAGCCGGCGCTGTCGGTGGGCCAGTCCGATCCGACGGATGAACTGCCGGGCTCGCTGCCGGATCATCTTGACAACGTCGAGCGCGAGATCATTCGCCGGGCCTTGAACAAAACCCAGTTCAACCGCACTCAGGCAGCGGAATTGCTGGGCATTAGTTTTCGCCAATTGCGTTATCGGATGCAACGACTGTCGATCCATGAGCCGGAATAAGAGCGCCCGCCCAAGGTTCAAGATGGCGGCCGATGGCTGGTGCAGCGATGTGGTGCGCGCAGCGTCGCCGAATTTCGATGCACGCCCCGCAGATGCCAAAGTTGATTTGCTGGTCATCCACAATATCAGCCTGCCGCCCGGTCAATTCGGCGGCACATTTATTGCCGATTTGTTCGCCAATCGTCTGGATTATGACGCGCATCCCTATTTCGATCAGTTGCGCGCAATGCGGGTTTCTGCCCATTTTTTAATCCGGCGCGATGGTGTAGTCATGCAGTTTGTTTCTACCAATGATCGCGCGTGGCATGCCGGCCTGTCGTCGTTCGCCGGTCGTCAGCGGTGCAACGATTTTTCGATCGGTATCGAACTCGAGGGCACCGATTTCGAACCCTTTGCCATCATTCAATACGAGATGCTTGCGGCGCTTACTCGTGCGTTGCAAGCCGGTCATCCGTTGACCGACATAGCTGGGCATGAGCATATTGCGCCCGGACGCAAGACGGATCCGGGGCCGTTTTTCGACTGGACTTGCTATCAGGCGCATTATCGGCAGCCGTTGACCGGACAGGATCTACTCGCGCTGCATGGCGCTGCGCTGCGCTTTCCCTCTTTGGCATGAAAAGTCACCCGAATTGCAACATAATTATGTTGTATGCCGGTTAAAAAGCTATTGCATCCTGCCCAGCCAGGTACTAGAATTAGTACAAATAATGATTTCACCCACTAGATATAGTGTTTTGTGATCTCTGTTTTTGGTGTCGTGCCAGTAGTTCATCAAAATATGTGCAATGGCGTTGATGTTGGCCGGGGGCCGTAAAAGCCCCTTTTAACCAAAGATTCAGGTCGTGCCTGTTGTAGGTGTCAGCATTGGAAGATGTTTGAGCGTACGGGCACGCAGCAATATTTCCGCGAACCCTGATTGGATCAGGCGTTCTAACTAACTAGAAGCAGCGGCAAAGCTGCTGGCAATAATCTCAGGAGGCTTATCAGTGCACTCTATTCAAGAAACTTCCGTAAAATCCTCCGCCGAGCTTGGTGTCAAACCTTCTGTCGCGAGCATGTCTCCTTCTTCGATGAATCCTGCAGCGACCCTTGGCGACTACAAGATCATTCGCCGCAACGGTGCGGTGGTCGGATTCGAGCCCTCGAAGATCTCGATTGCCGTGACCAAAGCATTTTTGGCAGTCAATGGCGGGCAGGGCGCCGCTTCCGCGCGCGTGCGCGAACTGGTCGAGCAATTGACCGCCAACGTGGTGGCGGCGCTGGTACGCCGCCAGCCGGCCGGCGGCACGTTCCATATTGAAGACATCCAGGACCAAGTCGAATTGTCGCTTATGCGATCCGGCGAGCATGACGTGGCGCGCGCCTATGTGCTTTACCGCGCCAAGCGGATGGAGGAGCGCGCTCAGCAGCAAGCCGCAAAGCCTGTTGCTGCCACAGCGCAATTGCATGTGATAGAGGATGGCCAGCGCCGTCCGCTGGACATGAATCAGGTACGTGCCCTTATTGCCGCCGCTTGCATCGGGCTTGAAAAGCATGTCGACGGCGAAGCGATCCTGGCTGAAACCGTCAAGAATCTGTATGACGGTGTGCCGGTCGAAGAATTGCACAAGTCCGCTATTCTGGCCGCGCGCGCATTGATGGAAAAAGATCCGGCCTATAGCCAGGTTACCGCGCGCCTGCTGATGCACACGATCCGCAAGGAAGTGTTCGGCCAGGAAGTTGCGCAAAACGACGCGCAAACCCACTACCTTGAATATTTTCCGAAATTCATCAAAAAGGGCATTGCGGCCGAACTGCTCGATGCCAAGCTGGCGCAATTCGATCTGAAAAAATTGGCTGAAGCGCTGGTTCCGGAGCGTGATTTGCAATTCGGCTATCTCGGCCTGCAGACACTGTATGACCGTTATTTCCTGCATATTCGCGACGTCCGCATCGAGATGCCACAAGCGTTTTACATGCGGGTTGCGATGGGCCTGGCATTGAATGAAATCAACCGGGAAGCGCGCGCGATCGAGTTTTACAATCTGCTGTCGACCTTCGACTTCATGAGTTCGACGCCGACGCTGTTTAATTCGGGTACCCAGCGCTCGCAACTGTCTTCCTGCTATTTGACCACGGTGGCCGACGACCTCGATGGCATATATGAAGCGATCAAGGAAAACGCACTGCTGGCCAAATATGCGGGTGGCTTGGGCAACGATTGGACGCCGGTGCGGTCGCTAGGCGCGCACATCAAGGGTACCAACGGCAAATCGCAGGGCGTGGTGCCGTTCCTGAAAGTGGTCAACGATACCGCCGTCGCCGTCAATCAAGGCGGCAAGCGCAAGGGCGCGGTATGCGCCTATCTTGAAACCTGGCATATGGATATCGAGGAATTCCTCGACCTGCGCAAAAATACCGGCGACGACCGTCGCCGCACGCATGACATGAATACCGCGAACTGGATTCCCGACCTGTTCATGAAGCGTGTGATGGAAAAAGGCGAGTGGACCTTGTTTTCGCCAAGCGATGTGCCCGACCTGCACGACAAGGTTGGCCGCGTATTCGATGAAGCCTATGCCGGCTATGAAGCCAAGGCTGCACGTGGTGAATTGCGCCTGTTCAAGAAAGTGCAGGCACTCGACTTGTGGCGCAAGATGCTGTCGATGCTGTTCGAAACCGGCCATCCATGGATCACGTTCAAGGATCCGTGCAATATCCGTTCACCGCAGCAACATGTCGGCGTCGTGCACAGCTCGAATTTGTGCACCGAGATCACGCTCAATACCAACGATTCCGAAATCGCCGTCTGCAACCTCGGTTCCGTGAATCTGCCGGCTCACATGAAAGACGGCAAACTGGATCACGACAAGTTGCAAAGGACGATACGCACCGCAATGCGGATGCTGGACAATGTGATTGACATCAATTACTACGCAGTCAAGAAAGCGCGTGACTCCAATCTGCGCCACCGCCCGGTCGGCTTGGGCATCATGGGTTTTCAGGACTGCCTGCATATGATGCGCGTGCCGTACGCGTCGAAAGACTCGGTCGAATTCGCCGATCGTTCCATGGAAGCCGTTTGTTACTACGCGTACCTGGCATCGACCGAACTGGCCGAAGAACGCGGGCGCTACAGTTCCTACCGGGGGTCGTTGTGGGATCGGGGCATCTTGCCGCAGGATTCGCTCAAGCTGCTGGCCGAGGAACGTGGCGGCTATCTGGAAGTCGATACCTCCGAAACCATGGATTGGACTGCTTTGCGTGCTCGCATCAAAGAGCACGGCATGCGCAATTCGAACTGCGTCGCCATTGCACCGACGGCGACGATTTCCAACATCATCGGTGTCGCTGCCTGTATCGAGCCGACCTACCAGAACCTGTATGTGAAATCGAACCTGTCGGGTGAGTTTACCGAAATCAATGAATACCTGGTGCGTGACCTGAAGGCGCGCGGCCTATGGGACGAAGTAATGATCTCGGACTTGAAATATTTCGACGGCAGCCTGGCCAAGATCGACCGCATTCCGCAGGAATTGCGCGATATCTATGCGACCGCGTTTGAAATCGAGCCGTCGTGGCTGGTTGAAGCTGCATCACGCCGCCAGAAATGGATTGATCAGGCGCAATCGCTCAATATCTACATGGCGGGCGCGTCCGGCAAAAAGCTCGATGAGACGTACAAGCTGGCGTGGTTGCGTGGGCTGAAGACGACGTATTACCTGCGTACCATCGGCGCGACGCATACCGAGAAATCGACATCCAAGACCGGTGCGCTGAATGCCGTCTCGGCCGATGGCGTCTTGGGCGGCATGGCGGCCGGCAGCTACGTCGCATCAGCAGCGGCCGGCGATGTCGCAGGACCGGCATGCATGCTTCGACCGGGAGATCCTGGATTTGAAGATTGCGAAGCTTGCCAATAAAGTTTAAAAAAGCCTGATAGGCGAAAAACTGCCGTACAAATGAGCGAGCAACCAAAGAAGACCGGATTTTTACGGTTAAACAAACTCGGTAGCTAAAAAATGCGGCAGTAATTGAACTATCTGGCCCAAATGCCGGACAAATCAAAAGACAGAATAAAGGAACAGGTAATGCTTTCTTGGGATGATGAAGTAACTTCGGCTCCGGCCCCGCGCGTACCGCACGCGTCCGCACAACCGCAACTGCAGCCGGCAGTTCCGTTTTCCCCGCGTACGCAGCCGAATCCGCAAATGCATGATGTTGCGTTGAACCCGGCGCTGGTCACGAAGAGCGGTGAGTCTGGATCAGCAGACGCGGCGCGCCGCGTGAACGCTGCCGACAAGCGCATCATCAATGGCCAGACCGACGTCAACCAACTGGTGCCATTCAAATACAAGTGGGCCTGGGACAAGTATCTGGCAGGTTGCGCCAACCACTGGATGCCGCAAGAAATCAACATGCAGCGCGATATCGAGCTGTGGAAAAACCCGAACGGCCTGACCGAAGACGAGCGCCGCCTGGTCAAGCGCAATCTGGGATTTTTCGTCACCGCCGATTCGCTGGCGGCCAACAATATCGTGCTCGGCACCTACCGCCACATTACCGCGCCGGAATGCCGCCAGTACCTGTTGCGCCAAGCTTTTGAAGAAGCGATTCATACTCACGCTTACCAATATATCGTCGAGTCGCTCGGGCTGGATGAGGGCGAAATCTTCAACGCCTATCATGAAGTGGCGTCCATCCGCGACAAGGACGAATTTCTGATCCCGTTCATCGATACGTTGACCGACCCGCATTTCACCACTGGCACGACGGAAAACGATCAGAAACTCCTGAAGTCGCTGATCGTTTTTGCGTGCCTGATGGAAGGCCTGTTTTTTTACGTCGGATTCGCGCAAATCCTGGCGCTTGGGCGGCAGAACAAGATGATGGGCGCTGCCGAGCAATACCAATACATCCTGCGCGATGAGTCGATGCACTGCAACTTCGGTATCGATCTCGTCAACACGATCAAGATGGAAAACCCGCATTTGTGGACGCCCGAATTCCGCGACGAGATCAAAACGTTGTTTTTCCGTGCAGTAGAGTTGGAATATCGCTACGCAGAGGATACAATGCCGCGTGGAGTGCTCGGATTGAATGCGCCGATGTTCAAAGGCTACTTGAGATTCATCGCTAATCGCCGCGCACAACAGATCGGTCTTGACCCGATGTTCACGCAGGAAGAAAACCCTTTCCCGTGGATGAGCGAGATGATCGATCTGAAAAAAGAGCGCAACTTTTTCGAAACACGTGTCATTGAATATCAAACCGGTGGCGCCCTGAATTGGGAATGAGTAAGCGGAAAATCCCGCTGCAGGCGCGGGATTGGTGGAGACAAGATGCAGTCGATATAAACAGGAACTACAAAAGACTGCAAAACAGAAAGGCACTAACCAAATTTAATGGACAGTAAAAGACCGAATCGATCTTATCTGTTTTCGCCGCTGCACCCGATTTTGTCGGGTAAGGCGGCTTTTTCTTCGAAAAATGGCTTGGCTTTTTTGAAACAGTATTCCGACGCTGGCATGGTTGCCGGCGTTTTTTTTGGCTATCGCCGCAGCTTTGCTGCAAACAAGGTGTAGCCAATATGGCTGAAGTGCTGCATAAACGAGGAGATGCAGCAGTTCAGCTGGTGCCGAATTCATTAGCGCAAACGACAAGCATGCTTGCGCCGATGAATAATCCGCCTGACGCATCGCGATGAGTCAGGAGGGTTTCCATATTGGAGCTTGATTTTCCATCACGTGAAGGAGAAACAAATGGCAACAGCAGCAAAGAAACCTGCAGCGAAGAAAACCGCTGCAAAGAAGGCAGCTCCTAAAAAAGCAGCAGCCAAAAAATCGGCAGCAAAGAAAGCCGCTCCTAAAAAAGCAGCTAAAAAGTCGGTAGCGAAAAAGGCAGCTCCTAAAAAAGCAGCCAAGAAAGCCGCCCCTAAAAAAGCAGCTAAAAAGCCGGCAGCGAAAAAGGCAGCTCCTAAAAAGGCAGCAGCCAAGAAGCCCGCAGTGAAACCTGCTGCGGCAGCGCCTGCCATAAAAACGGTGCTGAATCCGGCAGCGGCTTGGCCGTTTCCGACCGGCTCTCGTCCGTAATATCCGAGCTCGCTTGGAAGCCTGATTAACTTCAGGCACAATGCCCGCTGTATGACCTAGTGTCATGCGGCGGGTTTTTTTTGGGAGAATATACCGTGCTGTATAGCATTTTTACGCTGATAATCGATACTGTTGCCGGCGTGCTGGCGGGTATTCTGTTGTTGCGGTTCTGGATGCAAGCGATCCAGGTCCGACCGCCTTCCTCAATTGCGCAATTCATGTTCAAGCTGACAGACTGGCTGGTGAAGCCGCTGCGGCGGCTGCTGCCGGGGGTAGGTGGCTATGACTGGGCAAGTCTGGTTAGCGCTTTCCTGGTCGCGCTATTGGCGATCTCGGCGCAAGCCTGGATGATGTCCCATTTCTCACTCCAGACGGTCTTGCTGCTGGCGGTGCTGCAGCTTCTTCAATGGGTGCTTTACGGCTTTATGGCGTTAATCCTGATCGAAGTGATTTTCAGCTGGGTTAATCCGCATGCGCCGCTGGCTCCTTTGGTCCGGGCGTTGACGGATCCGTTGATGCGGCCGTTACGCAGAATCGTACCATTGATCGGAAATATCGATCTGTCCCCACTGGTTGCATTCATATTGCTGCGTATTGCACTTTATTTGGTAAATGCGTTGATTCTCCCGCTGGCATGAAAGCTGGCGATTTTATGATGCCGGATGAAAAGCAGTGGATCATGTCGCTCACTTCAGCATTTTCTGCAGGGAAGAGAGCGACAACAATGCAGGATCAGTCAGATGCAGATTTAATCACGCCGGACCGTTAGTGGGTGATTCTGGTATTGTGATTGTTGTTGATTATCTTCACGCGGTCACCGATCCGAAATGTCTCTCCGGGCACGACTTCATAGCTGTGCACGTCACCGTTATCGGAACGTATTGTTAACCGGGTGACGGCTTTGCCGGTGTTCGAGCTTCCAATCTGCTGTCCGGCGATGCCGCCGACAATTGCACCTGCCCCAGTGTCAAGGGTGCTCCCGTTGTCGCCCCGGACATTGCTGCCCGCCAGACCGCTGAGCACGGTACCAGTTATCGAACCAACGGCAGAATTCCGATCGCCACTGACAGTGACATCGCGTGCATCGATCACGTAGGCAGTCTGGACCAAGGTGCTTCCTCGGGTTGAAGACACGGGCTGCGACGCACAAGCGGTGCCAGATACCACCATTAAAGTGACTGCTGCCGGCAAAAAAATACGCATATTACGTCCTTGCTAAAAACGATATCCGAATTCATTCCGGAAGCGTTCTTCAATCTCTGCCATGGAGGGTGCGTGGTTTTGACCGCCTTGATGGCCAATCTTGATTGCCCCCATCAAGCTGGCGAGGCGACCGGTGGTGACCCAGTCCATGCCATTCGTTAATCCAAACAACATGCCGGCACGAAAAGCATCGCCGCAGCCGGTCGGATCAATTACCCGATCTACGCCGACGCACGGAATATCGATGCGCTGACCACCGGCAAAAATCTCTGCGCCCTGTTCGCCGCGCGTCACTACCAATGCGGACAAGCGCTGTGCAATATTTTCCAGCGACAAACCCATCCGCTCGGTCAATAACTCGGCTTCATAATCATTGACTGCAACGTAAGTTGCAAGTTCAATGAAGTGTTCCAGTTCGG
>DASYKE010000069.1:0-81345 GCA_035995725.1 Burkholderiaceae bacterium
AAGTCGGTCGCCGACTACCAATACAACGTCGAAGTGTCGCGCAAAGTGGTCGAGTTTTCGCATACGATCGGCGTGACTGTCGAAGCGGAACTGGGCGTGCTCGGCTCGCTGGAAACCATGAAGGGCGATAAGGAAGACGGTCACGGCGCCGAAGGCACGATGACGCGCGAACAATTGCTGACCGACGTCGGGCAGGCAGCCGACTTCGTCAAGCTGACTGGCTGCGATGCGCTGGCGATTGCGATCGGCACCTCGCATGGCGCTTACAAGTTTTCGCGCAAGCCGACCGGCGACATTCTCGCAATCGGCCGTATCAAGGAAATCCATGCGCGCATTCCCAACACGCACCTGGTGATGCATGGTTCTTCTTCGGTGCCGCAGGAACTGCTGGCCGAAATCCGAGAGTTCGGCGGCGACATGAAGGAAACCTACGGTGTGCCGGTCGAGGAAATCCAGGAAGGTATCAAGCACGGTGTGCGCAAGGTCAATATCGACACCGACATCCGCCTTGCTATGACCGGCGCGATTCGCCGCTATCTGTTCGAGAACCCGTCCAAGTTCGATCCGCGCGATTACCTGAAACCGGCGCGTGAAGCGGCCAAGCTGGTGTGCAAGGCACGTTACCTGTCATTCGGCTGTGAAGGCCAGGGCGCGAAGATCAAGCCGGTTCCGCTGGAAAAAATGGCTGAAAAGTACAAAAAAGGCGAACTTGCGCAAATCGTGCAGTAAAATTATGGGTTAGCAGAGTGCGAGTCTCTGTCCTAATAAAACAGGCTTTTGAGCCAACCGGCCGGCGGCGTGTCAATACACCCGCCGGTTTAGCTTTATGGAAACCTCATGAACACTCTTTACCAGTCCACCATCACGTCATTGCCGCTGCTCGGCCGTGGCAAGGTGCGCGATAATTACGCGGTCGGCGACGATAAAATCCTGATTGTCACGACCGATCGCCTGTCGGCCTTCGATGTTGTGATGAATGAACCGATTCCAGACAAGGGCCTGGTACTGAACCAGATGTCCGATTTCTGGTTTGCCAGGCTGGCCACGATTGTCCCGAACCACCTGACCGGCATTGCGCCCGAGTCCGTGGTCCGCAAGGATGAAGCGGCGCAGGTACGGGGGCGGGCCGTGGTCGCCAAGCGATTGCAGCCTGTCATGGTGGAGGCAGTGGTGCGCGGCTATATCATCGGTTCCGGCTGGAAGGACTATCAGGCCAGCGGCGCCATCTGCGGTGTTGCGCTGCCGCCCGGACTGCGCCAGGCCGACAAGCTGGCGGCACCGATCTTCACGCCGGCGGCCAAGGCCGACCGTGGCGAGCATGACGAAAACATCAGTTTCGCCGAAATGGAAAACCGCGTCGGCAAGGATCTGGCCGGCAAAATACGCGACATCAGCATCCAGCTGTACCAGGCGGCGGCAAATTACGCAGCGACGCGCGGCATCATCATTGCCGACACCAAGTTCGAATTCGGCCTCGACCAGCAAGGCAAGCTGCACCTGATGGACGAGGTGCTGACTGCCGATTCCTCGCGCTTCTGGCCGGCGGATTCCTACGCACCCGGCATGTCGCCGCCATCGTTCGACAAGCAATTCGTACGCGATTACCTGGAAACCCTTACCGACTGGAACAAGACCGCACCCGCACCGGCATTGCCGGCGGCCGTGATCGAAAAGACCGGCGCAAAATACCGCGAGGCGCTGGTGCGTCTGACCGGCGAACATCTGAAGGAGTGACATGACGGCTGAAACGCTTGCAGGCCAGCCCCTGGTGGGCGTGGTGATGGGATCGTCTTCCGACTGGGAAGTCATGCAGCATGCGGTCGCGATGCTGAAAGAATTCGGCATCGCGCATGAAGCGCTGGTCATTTCGGCGCACCGGATGCCGGATCAGATGTTCGCCTATGCCGAATCGGCAAGGCAACGCGGCTTGCGCGCCATTATCGCAGGAGCGGGCGGCGCGGCCCACCTGCCCGGCATGCTCGCCGCCAAGACGATCGTTCCGGTGCTCGGCGTGCCGGTGCCGTCGCAATATCTGCGCGGCGAAGATTCGCTGCTATCGATCGTGCAAATGCCGAAAGGCATACCGGTCGCCACGTTCGCCATCGGCGAGGCCGGCGCGGCCAACGCGGCGTTGGCCGCGATCGCGATGCTGGCAACTACCGACGATACGCTGGCTGCCAGTCTGCAGCGCTTTCGCGCCGCGCAAACCCAGGCCGCCGTTTCCATGTCGTTGCCGGCATGAGCGACGCCGCGCAGCAAGTGCACCGCATGCGTCGCCCGTTTATTCCGTCCGCATTGCCTCCCACCTGGCTCGGGGTGATGGGCGGCGGGCAGCTGGGCCGCATGTTTGCACATGCCGCGCAAGCGATGGGTTACAAGGTCGCCGTGCTGGAGCCGGCGCGCGATTGTCCTGCCAGTCATGCCGCCGATCATCTTCTTTGTGCCGGCTATACCGATACCGCGGCGCTGGCCGAACTCGCTGCGCAATGCGTCGCGGTGACCACCGAATTCGAAAACGTGCCGGCGCAGAGCCTGGAATTTCTGTCGGCCTGTACCTTCGTCGCACCCTCCGCGGCATGCGTATCGATCGCACAGGACCGGATCGAGGAAAAACGTTTTTTCACCCAGTGCGCTTCGGCGTCGGGCGTGCTTCCTGCGCCCCATAAGTTGATTGCATCGGCGGCCGACATTGACAGCATTCCCGATGCGCTGTTGCCTGGAATCCTGAAAACCGTGCGACTGGGGTATGACGGCAAAGGCCAGGTACGCGTGCGGACGCGCGAAGAAGCGCGTGCCGCATTCGCCGGTATGAACGGGGTTGCCTGCGTGCTGGAAAAAATGCTGCCGCTGGCATACGAGATATCCGTGCTGGCTGCACGCGGCGCCGATGGGCAATCGGTGGTTTATCCGATTGCGGAGAACGTGCACCGCGACGGCATCCTGTTCACCACCACCGTCCCCGGACCCAACGTCTCGGCGGAGTCTGCGGCCAGGGCGCAGGATGCGGCACTGGCGATCAGCGCGCAGCTCGGATATGTCGGCGTACTGTGCATCGAATTTTTTGTGCTGCAGGACGGTTCGCTGGTGGTCAATGAGATGGCGCCGCGCCCGCATAACAGCGGACACTATACGATCGATGCTTGTGTCACCAGCCAGTTCGCGCAGCAGGTGCGCGCGATGGCAAGGCTGCCCTTGGGCGACGTGCGTCAGCATTCACCGGCGGTAATGCTGAACATCCTGGGTGATATCTGGTTCGACGGCAAGGATGATCAACCGCGCGAACCGGCATGGGACCAGGTACTGGCACTGCCGGGCGCAAACCTGCATCTGTACGGCAAGGACGAACCGCGGCGAGGGCGCAAGATGGGACATGTCACCTTCGTCGCGCCCACACTGGCGCAGGCGCAGGCAAGCCTGCGCTCGGCCTCCGCCTTGCTCGGAATTGCGATGTAAACCCATGACGGCGATACTGCGATATGCATGACGACGTGATACCGGATTTGCCTTCGATTCATGCCGCGGCGCGTAAGCTGGAGCAGGGCGGGCTTGTCGCTTTTCCCACCGAGACCGTGTACGGCCTGGGCGCGGACGCGGAAAATCCGGTTGCCATCGCCAAGATCTATGCGGCCAAAGGACGGCCGTCTAACCATCCGGTCATTGTGCATCTGCCGCCGCAGGCAGACATCGGCTACTGGGCCGATTCGATTCCGGCACAAGCCCATCAACTCATCAGCGCTTTCTGGCCCGGTCCTCTTACGCTTGTCTTGAAGCGCGCCGCCCGCATTCCCGGCACGGTATCTGGCGGGCAGGATTCAGTCGGCCTGCGCTGCCCGTCGCATCCGGTTGCACAGGCATTGTTGCGCGCGTTCAAGCTAGGCAAAGGCGGCGTGGCCGCGCCATCCGCCAACAAGTTCGGCCATGTCAGTCCGACCACCGCGCAGCACGTGCGCGATGAATTCGGAGCGGGAGGCCGGAATCCGGTGGACTGTATTCTGGATGGAGGGCAGAGCGCTGTCGGTATTGAATCGACGATCCTGGATCTGTCGCGGAGTTTGACGCATGGTCCGGTGCTGCTGCGTCCCGGTCATATCGGCGCGGAGCGCATTGCCGAAATCATCGGCATCTTGCCGCGCATGCCGGATGCCGGCGCGCCGCGCGCTTCCGGCACGCTCGAGTCCCACTACGCGCCGCGCACGCCGATTGCGCTGGTTGCTTCCGAACAGTTGCCCGATACATTGCAACGACTGCTTTCGGCGGGAAAAAAGGTGGCGCTGATGCATTCTTCAGTATTTGCATTTTCGGATGCGATCGCGCAGTCCAGTTGCGTGCGAATCGCATTGCCGCCCGCTCCAGAGGATTACGCGCATGATTTGTATGCCGCCTTGCGTGCGATGGATGCGGCGAACGCCGACATCATTCTGGTTGAAGCGCCTCCGAACGACAGCAAGTGGCAAGGTGTCAATGATCGCCTGCGCCGCGCTGCATTCGACTCGGCCGGTGTTTTATCGCGCTTGCTGAAATAGTGATTCGCTATTACCCGACCAGCATTTGCGCAAATTGTGTCAACGGCGTCTTCTTCCGAAACGCAATTTCATCGACAGGATGAAAAGCGCCACCACCAGCGTAAGTCCATTGGCGATGATCACCGGCCAGGCACCCACCATCAATCCGTAAACCAGCCACAGCGCGACTCCGGTCGTGAACATGCTGTACATGCCGAATGAAACATCATCGGCGCGCCGGGTCTTCCAGGTAAGCCATGCCTGCGGGACCAAGGCTGCAGTAGTCAGCATGGCAGCAAGAGTGCCGATCAGGTCAACAAAATGTTGAAAAGCAGTAACAGACATCAGGTGTTTTTTTATGAAGGGTTCGAAAGGCAAAAAACCTTGGGAACCCGCGATCAAGTCGTCGGGAAAACAGGGGCCTATGTAAGTGCCCGATAAAATGGGCTCCCGTTTTCGCATCCATGCGGCGTTTGCATTGACTGGAACGGCGCACTACTTTTTTCACCAGTTCCCCCTGTGCCTTTCATGTGAGTGCTTACTGGAACGCCTGAATTCCGGTTTGCTCGCGACCCAGGATCAGTGCATGGATATCATGGGTGCCTTCATATGTGTTGACCACTTCCAGATTGAGCATGTGCCGGATCACGCCGAATTCATCCGAGATGCCATTGCCGCCCAGCATATCGCGTGCCATGCGAGCTACATCCAGTGCTTTGCCGCACGAGTTACGCTTCATCATCGATGTGATTGCGACCGCCGCGGTGCCTTCATCTTTCATCCGGCCCAGCCGCAGGCAGCCCTGCAAACCCATCGTGATTTCGGTTTGCATGTCGGCCAGCTTTTTCTGAATCAGCTGGTTTGCCGCCAATGGCTTGCCGAACTGCTTGCGGTCGATCACGTATTGCCGGGCGATGTGCCAACATGATTCGGCCGCACCCAGCGCGCCCCATGCAATGCCGTAACGCGCGGAATTCAGGCATGCGAACGGCCCTTTCAAGCCGCGCACATCCGGAAAGGCATTCTCTTCAGGACAGAATACGCCATCCATCACGATTTCGCCGGTAATCGACGCGCGCAAGCCGAACTTGCCGTGAATCGTGGGCGCGGACAGGCCCTTCATTCCTTTTTCGAGCAGGAAGCCGCGGATATCGCCGGCATCGTCCTTGGCCCAGACCACGAATATATCCGCGATCGGGGAATTGGAAATCCACATTTTGCTGCCGCTCAGCTGATAGCCGCCGGCGACTTTTTTTGCCCGTGTGATCATCGAGCCCGGATCCGAACCATGGTTCGGTTCGGTCAAGCCGAAGCAGCCGATCCATTCGCCGGTCACCAGCTTCGGCAGGTATTTCTGCTTTTGCGCTTCGGTGCCGAATTCATGAATCGGCACCATCACCAGCGACGATTGCACGCTCATCATGGAGCGGTAGCCGGAATCGACGCGTTCGACTTCACGCGCGATCAAACCGTAGCTGACGTAATTCAATCCGGGGCCGCCGTACTGCTCGGGAATGGTTGGTCCCAATAAACCCAGCTCGCCCATTTCGCGAAATATCGACGGATCGGTTTGTTCATGGCGGAATGCCTCGAGCACACGCGGAGCCAGTTTGTCCTGGCAATAGGCTTGGGCAGCGTCCCGGATCATCCGTTCGTCTTCGGTCAACTGGTCGGACAGCAGCAGCGGGTCGTCCCAGTGGAACTGTGCTTTCAATTTTTTGGCGGTGTCTGGAGAATTCATGGTAGATCCTTAAAGTAATTGGTATGTCGCGATCCGCTGGTTTATCGCGTCCTGGTTCTGCCGGGACTTTCGCCGCCAAGGGCGGCCTCGGCGTCGGCTGTCCCAAGGGAACTTCCGCTGCTCGTCCCACGGGGGCTTCCTTCGGTCGTTGCGACAAAGCGGCCGCCATGAAACACCAGGGCGGGTTTCGGCTGCACGTCGCAGCGTTCCACTTCGCCAACGAAAATGACATGGTCTCCCTCTGGATAACGGCTGCGGTTATGGCATTCGAACCAGGCCGCAGCGCCTTTGAGGATCGGAAGCCCGGTATGGGACAGTTCGAAATCGACGCCTTCGAAACGGTTCTCGATGCGACGCGAGAAACGCTCGGCCAGTTCCGCCTGGTCGGCCGCCAGAACATTGATTACATAGTGCGAATTGCCGCTGAACACGGGCAGGCTGCTCGCTCCTTGCGCCAGGCTCCACAGCACCAGCGGAGGATCGAGCGAAACCGAATTGAAGGAACTGGCAGTCAGGCCGAAGAAATTTCCGTTCGGCAGCCTGGTAGTGATGACCGTGACGCCGGTGGCAAACTGGGATAACGCAGTGCGGAAATGGCTTGCAAATTCGGGCGACGCAGTGCGTGCGGAACGAGTGGACATCTGAAGCCTGATATTAATGAAATATTGGTAATTATGCCGAAAAAGAAGTTTCAATGGCGCATTACATGTTTTTATCCGTAGAATCTGCGTCATCAGATTACTAATATAGGCTCTTAATATGAACCTATTTGAACTGTTGCGCCAGCATGCACGAATTGAACCGGACGCAATGGCGGTTTCTTCAACCTATCGCAGCATGACGTATCGAAAACTGTGGTCCCGCATCGAGCGGGCGACGGCGCGCCTGCAAGGCGAATGGGGCATCAAAAGCGGCGACACGGTTGCTTACTGCGGGCAGGCGCATCCCGATGCAATTGTATTGTATGTTGCGCTGGCACGTTGCGCTGCCAGGCTGATACCGCTGGAACATCGGGCATTGCAGTCCCGGATCGGCGAAGTGGTGCGCGCGCTCGATGTAAGGATAGTCGTGCATGACGATCAGACACCGGTTGAAGCGGCTGACTTGCCGACGGCCTTTAAGCCGCTGTCGGCGCTGATCATGACCCGTTGCCATTATCAGCCCTCGATCATTGCCGAAGATGCGGCGCGGCCCAGCCTGGTGGCCATTCGCTCGCTGGCAAATGGCCATGTTCGGAGCGAGCAAAAAAGTCTCGATCGGATGATTGTGCGAACATCCGCCGCGCCGGATCGGGTTTACCCTGTTGCAGGCAGCTTGTTCGATGATGATGTCTTCGTTCCCGTTGTGTTGCAGGCTTTACTTGCAGGCCGAACACTGATTTTCGACTGATGCCATGGATGTCACTTTGGCAATCTGTGTTGACTGAACCATAATTTATTCAAGCCGACTGAATCAGGTAGGCATTACCGGAAGTTTGCGCTAAAGTGATAGCAAAGAGTAACGCGGAAGGGGTGAAATTCATGGCAACTGAAACGGCAACGCTGGGTGGCGGATGCTTTTGGTGCCTGGAGGCAGTGTACCAAGAGTTGAATGGAGTGCAGCATGTGGAATCCGGCTATACCGGCGGCCATATGCCCAATCCGAGCTATGAAAAAGTATGCGAAGGCACTACCGGCCACGCTGAAGTGGTTCGGGTTACGTTCGATCCTGCTGTCATCGGCTATCGTGAAATTCTCGAGATATTTTTCACAATCCATGACCCGACCACGCCGAATCGTCAAGGTAACGATGTCGGTACCCAGTATCGTTCAGCGATTTATTTTCATTCGCCCGAGCAAAAGGAGACGGCCAGGCATGTGATCGCCGAAATGGCCAATGTCTGGGATGCGCCTATCGTCACCGAGCTGAGTCCTGCCGGGACGTATTACAAGGCGGAGGATTATCATCAGAACTATTTCCGCCGCAACCCGTTGCAAGGCTATTGCGCTTTTGTCGTCGCGCCGAAACTTG
This sequence comes from Burkholderiaceae bacterium, assembly GCA_035995725.1. Taxonomy (GTDB): domain Bacteria; phylum Pseudomonadota; class Gammaproteobacteria; order Burkholderiales; family Burkholderiaceae_D; genus JAQGLW01. The sequence continues at coordinate 8,254 of DASYKE010000069.1, forward strand.
TGAAATTCAGGAAAACGTTCGCCGATAAAATGAAACCTCAATCGGCCTGACGCATTCGGCGCGAATAGCCCGGCTTTGAAAAAGCGCGCGGCCGTGCAAAAGAATCAAGGTGGATCGGGCGACAATCCACACAATCACGATCACGGGTATCAATCACGGGTACATATAGCGGCGCGACCATGGCAATGTCGCTATATCGCGCCCTGCCTTGCTGCAGACCACCTGATTTATCGATACCCAGTCCTGGGCGAACGCATAGGCACAGCCCGCCAGATAGACGCGCCAGATGCGAAAGTGTCTATCATCCACCAGGCGCTTGATTCGATCGGCCTGCGCCTCGAAATTGTCGGCCCATATACCACATGTTCTGGCGTAGTGCCGACGCAGGTTTTCGACGTCGCGCGCTTCCAGACCGCCTTGCTGCATCGCTTTCAATACCTGTCCGATATGGGGCAGCTCGCCATGCGGGAAAACATATTTTTCAATGAATTCGCCGCCGCCGTAGACTGCTTCTCCATTTTCGGTGTCGGTTGTGGTGATGCCGTGATTCATGGCCAGTCCGTCGTCCGCGAGCAGAGAGCGCATCTTGGCGAAGTACGCCGGCAGGTGTTTTACCCCCACATGCTCGAACATGCCGACGCTAGTGATGCGGTCGTATGTCCCGTGGACATCGCGGTAATCCTGCAGGCGAATCTCGACCTGATCAGCCAGGCCCGCTTTTTCGACCCGCTCTTTTGCCAGTTCGAACTGATTCTTCGACAGCGTGATGCCGACGCATCTTGCATCGTATTTTTGCGCCGCGCGCATTACCAATGCACCCCAGCCGCAGCCGATATCCAGCAAGGTATCGCCGGGACGGACCTGAATCTTGGTCAGGATATGGTCGATCTTTTTCAGCTGTGCCGTGGCCAGATCTTCATCGCCGTTTTCAAAATAGGCGCATGAATAGACCATGTTTTCATCCAGCCATACCTTGTAAAAATCGTTGGAGACATCGTAGTGATACCGGATCGCTTCCGCATCTTTTTTCCGGGTATGGCGGAAAGGATGGGTAATGCGTGCAGCTCTGCCTTCGGACTTTAGCGTGTATGCAGCCAGCGCATTGGCGATCTGGATGATTTCGGTTACACGGCCTTCCACTTCCAGCATGCCTTCGACATAGGCTTTGCCGAGATTGGCAAGCGAGGGTGTCAGCAAAAAGGACAACGCAGAGGCATGCGGCACCCGTACCGTGACCTGCGGCGCATGCTGGCCGAAATCGAACTGCTGTCCGTTCCATAGCTGCAGCCGCAGCGGCAATGCGGATTGATTGCGAATGCCGTCAACCCAATGTTCCAATTTTCTTTCCCAAAACACGATTTCCTCCGTGCATGCGAATCAATCGATACTCTTGGCGACACCAGTTGAATATTGATGCACGGTCTATGGCTGCAGTCGCTGATGCTGCCACTGGCCGTCTTTTTGCAACGTATACAAAATGCGGTCGTGCAGGCGCGAACGGCGCCCCTGCCAGAATTCCATGGTATCCGGTATCAACCGATAGCCGCCCCAATGTTCCGGGCGCGGCGGATGGTCGCCGTATTGTTCTTCCGCCTGCGTGTATCGGGTTTCCAGCGCTTCGCGATCGGCGATGGCCTGGCTCTGGGCTGACGCAATCGCACTGAGACGGCTTTTCAGTGGACGGCTGTGGAAATAGGCGTCGCTGTCGACAGCGGACACACGTTCGACCCGACCTTCGATGCGCACCTGGCGCTCCAGCGGTATCCAGTGGAACAATAGCGCCGCGTACTGATTTGCCAGCAATTCGCGGCCCTTGCGGCTTTCGTAGTTGGTAAACCATGTAAAGCCGCGTTGATCGAATCCCTTGATCAGCATAATCCGGGACGACGGACGTCCGTTCGCCCCGACGGTCGTGACGCCCATCGCATTGGGCTCAGGTACTTTAGCCATGACCGCTTCGTCAAACCATTTTGCAAATTGCGTCATCGGATCGGCGTGCACGTTGGCCTCCGACAGGCTGGCATGACTATACTCCTTGCGCAAGTCCGCTATCGACATCTGTTTCCCCCGGAAGCAATGCCTCGGCGCGCGCGCATCGCTTCACCCAGCTGGTTCATTTGCGCAGTGCTGAAGAGTCGTTTCGCCATCGCAGCAATCTGCATTTCTTCCTTTTCCATATGTGCCGTATACATTTCGGCAAAACGATTCACATCCTGTTGCGACAGGTCCGAAGATGCACCCGATGCGATTTCTTTTAATTGATGTTCGAGAATTTCCCAGGCGGCATCCATTTGCCGATGCTCTTTCATGATTTCCGGCAGCAGCATATTCAACAGCGTGGAGTCTTCGCCCTTGGCCGTAGTTTGCAGCATGGGCAGCAAATCATGTTCTTCATCTTCATGATGCTGATGGGCTGCCTTATTAAAGTAACGCAAAACGGCGCTCGCTGCTTGTTGCACATCAATATTTTGTCCGTCTTGACGGCGACGCACCGTGAGATTTTGCATGGTGCGAAGCTGTTTGCGAATCCGGTCATGACAATGCTTGAGCACGGCGATCGGCTGGTCGAAGTCCGGAGCCGGCTCAAATAGCGAATCGATCATATGGTTTTGCCTCTTCGTTTCACAAACGCTTTACGCCAGGCGATCGGCACGCCTGCACCAATCATCGCACCGGCTCCCCAAAATACGGTGAATAATCCCAATGTGGCGCCCGCCGCACCGAACGCAAGCGGCAATATCACCTGGCTGGCGTTGCTGATTGTGGCACGAATGCCGATTGCCTCTGCTCCGCGTCCGGCAGGCGCAGCATGATGCAACAGGGCCAGCACGTTGGGCTGGCTCGACCCGAGCGCGAGTCCGAGCAGTGCCGCGACGGCCATCAATGAAAACGGTTGCTCCATGAAAGGAAACAATGCATAACTTATCACAGCAAATGCCAGTGCGACAGTCAGTACTTGCCATTCCGTATAGCGGTGCGAAATCCATGGCATCACCAGCCGCACGGTAAAGGTCGCAGCCGAAAATGCACCCAGGATCAGGCCGATGGTAGAGGCGGAAAAGCCGAGTTTCGAGCCTTGGATCGGCGTCACGAAAGTGAATAAATCCCAAGCCGTGGCAAGCAGAATTCCTACCACGTAAATTCGCCGCATGTCGGGATCGCGCAGCAGCTCCAGCGGGCTGCCGGCTGTGGCGTTGGCTGTGCACTCCCGTTGGCCGGATTTCTTTTGACTGCCGGACCGGAGGAGTTTGATCCGGTTCAGGTTGCTGCATGCCAGCAAGCCCAACGCAAGCACGGCGAAGCCGCAGCAGACGGCGTACGCGAAGGCGAACCGGGTGCGATCGATGACAAAACCGGTAATCACCGGACCGCAGAAACTGGATATCGAGAAACCGAGCGACAGCCAGCTGAAATTGGCGGCGCGCGTTTCCATGCTGCTCATTGCGCCGACCGCATGCTGCGATCCGATATGAATCGCCATGAACCCGGTGCCGATCAGGATTACGGCAAGGTACAGTACCGGCAAGCCAGCCGCAACGCTTGGAATCGCGCAGCCTATTGCGACCGCCAGGCAACCGAACATCATTGGTTTTTTGATGCCGATGCGGTCGAGCAGGCGCCCCATCGGCACAGCCAGAATCATTGGAAACAGTGCAAACAACGCAATCAGCGTGCCGATCGTGAATTCCGAAGCATCCAGTGACAACGCATATAGTGCTGTCGTCACGCGCGCGCCGGCTAATGCAACATGCGCGGCCACGGAAATTGCGATCAGCTGGATCAGGGGGGTGAAATGCCGCACGGAAAAGAAATATTGATGCAAAGGCCGAAAATCGACAGAAACTTATTTTAGAGCAAAAATGGTCAAATAAGCTTGCATTTGGAATAGAGGTTGCTGTCCGGTAAAATACCGGAATGAAACCATTGACTTTACATTCGCCGTTCGCTGCGTTGCCGGAAATCGATTTCGATCGCCGATTCGGCGGTATCGCCCGCTTGTATGGGGACGCGGCGCTCATGCGTTTCCGTAGCGCACATGTTTGCGTGATCGGTGTAGGCGGGGTAGGTTCCTGGGTGGTAGAGGCGCTGGCGCGCAGTGCCATCGGTCATATCACGATGATTGATCTTGACAACCTGGCGGAATCGAACGTCAATCGTCAGATTCATGCGCTGACTGATACGCTTGGCAAGGCCAAGGTGACTGTGTTGTCAGAGCGCATTGCGCAAATCAATCCATATTGCCGCGTCACTGAGATTGAGGATTTCGTCACAGCCGACAATCTCCATCAAATGATCGGTCCCGCCAATTACGATTATGTGATCGATGCAATCGATAATGTCCGCGCCAAGACCGCATTGATCGCTTACTGCCGCGAGCGAGGCATCAGGCTGATTACGATTGGCGGTGCCGGCGGGCAAATCGATCCAACCAAAATCGAAATCCGCGATCTTTGCAGAACGGAGCAGGAACCGTTGCTGGCGAAAGTGCGCAAACGACTCCGTGCCGAGCACGGCTTTCCGCGCGGGACGAAAAACAAATTTGGCATCGATGCAGTGTTTTCCACCGAGCCACTGCGTTTTCCGGAGATCGACGACGCTTGTGCGCTGGGCATGGACGATCAGACAGGAATAACGGGTTTGAACTGCGCAGGATTCGGATCGGCGATGGTGGTGACTGCCACTTTCGGATTGGTTGCGGCAGCACAGGTATTACGTAGGCTGGCAGCGGATGTGCAATCACAAGTCAACAGAAATACTGCAACTGCGGAAAGCACTGAAGCAATGCAGGAAGAAAATAAAAACTGCCTGAGCGTTTCAGTTTGATCTGAGCCATCGTGCGTGGCAGGTGGACGGTACACATGGCAAATGCCCGATGGTGTCGCGCACTTTGCCGCTGCAAGTCGAAGGTAGAGGTGGAAGCCACGCATTGGAAGGAGTCCGACACAGCGCGCATTCCGGATTGCCGCTATTCTGCTGCGCTTGTTTCGCGCTGTTCCAATGCCAGCTTGATGAACTCTGCAGCCGGCGCCGGCTGGCTGAATAAAAAGCCTTGCATTCGATCGCAACCGAGTTGCTTCAGGAACGCAAGCTGCGCGTTCGTCTCGACGCCCTCGGCGACCACAATCATGTCGAGGCTTTTTGCCATCGCGATCACTGCGGTAACGATCGCCACGCTGTCGGCATTGTCGGGCAAATCATGGATGAATGACCGGTCGAGCTTGAGCAGGTGGATCGGAAAGCGTTTCAGAAAGCCCAGGCTCGAATAGCCGGTGCCGAAATCGTCGATCGAGAACCGGATGCCGAGGCGCCCGAGTCCGTCGAAATTGGCAAGAATGGTCTCGCTCTGACTCATCAGCAAACTCTCCGTGATCTCGAGGTGCAGGCACGCCGGATTGATTTCGGTACGTTGGATCATCGAAGCAACTGTCGCTGCCAGGCCTTCTGTCATGAAATGACGGGATGACAGGTTGACCGCCAGCGTAAAATTGCGCAGCCCCAGCTCGCGCCATGCGCGTAACTGGCGGCAAGCCTGTTCGAGTACCCATACCCCGAGTGGCGCGATAAGACCGCTTTCCTCGGCCACGGGGATGAATTCCGCCGGCGCAATCCAGTCTTTGTGCGTATTGGGCCAGCGCAACAGGGCTTCGGCGCCCACTATCGCTCCCGATTCGATGTCGACTATGGGCTGGTAATGCAGCACAAATCCGCCATCGTCCAGAGCATGCCGCATGTCGCGCTCCATGCTGAGCCGCTGTTGTATTTGGGTATTCATATGCTCGGCAAACATTTTGTGCTGATTGCGACCGAGCTGCTTGGCGCTGTACATCGCAGTGTCGGCATTACGCATCAGCGTCGTCACATCCTGTCCATGTTCGGGATAGAAGGCGATGCCGATGCTGGCTGTGAGGTGAAGTTCGTGTCCGGCGATATCGATACGCAAGGCGATCGAATCGAGCAGATTCCGGGCCATCTGAGACAGATCCGCATAGGGAACGACATCGGGCAGGCTCACGACGAATTCGTCGCCGCCAATGCGGGCAATGGTGTCTCCTTCGCGCAGACAGAGCGACAGACGCTGTGCCAAGACCTGCAGCACCTGGTCGCCAATGTGGTGGCCCAGCGAATCGTTGATGTTCTTGAAATGGTCGAGATCGATAAAAGCCACGGCAAGACGAATTCCGCGGCGATCCGCCCACGCCAGCGATTGCTTGATCCTGTCCTCCAGCAATATACGGTTAGGCAAACCCGTAAGCGCGTCATGGTAAGCCATGTACTGGATTCGTTGCTCGGCGTGCTTGCGTTCCAGGACCTCCATTTCGAGCGTCCGGTTGGTCACTTCCAGCTCCGCGGTCCGTTCGCGCACACGGCGATCCAAATGCTCCTGCGATTCGCGCAATGCCTGTTCGGTGCGACGTTGTTGCGCGTACTGACTCTTGATGACAGTATCGGCATGTCTGACGATGAAAAAGAGCATGCCATACAACAGGGTCAGTACCGCGATTACACTCAGAGTGACCTGGCGTTGTCCCTTGTCTATGCTCCGAAGTACCTCGGTGACATCGGTATAGACCTCCAGTACGCCTTCGACGGGACCCTGGTTACCGCGGCGTAACGCGACGTAGCTCGATAGCATGTCGCGGTTTTCGATTACCTGCTCGAAAGCGCTGAACTGGGAGCGATGGATGATCTCGCTTATCGGCCGCCCTTGGCGCGCCGACAGAAAGCCGGCATTACGGCTCTTGTCCTCGCCGATCTGCGCTGCATCGGTCGAAAACAGCGTGCGGCCGTTGAGGTCGTAGAGTTTTACCCTGACTACCCGGGTATCGTGCATTTGGTCGATCACGCGCTGGCGAAGCGAGGCAAGACCGGGATGGTGGCGCAGCGCCTCGGCGTCGAGCCGCCCCGCTGCATTGACGAAATCGTGCAGCTGCGGCCAAAGGGAGTTTGCCAGGGTCTGCGTCAGCGTGACGTTGCTGCTTTCGCCGAGCTCGAGCATATGGCTTGTCGCAACCTGACGATATATTCCTCCGAGAACGGCTGCCGCCAGCATTACTGACATCAGGCTCGCAATCGAAAAATAGCGCAAAAGCCGAAACATGACGCTCTCCTGTCGCTGCACCAGGCCAGATATCACTTTTGGTTATCGAATCGCAAGCGCATATGAATCCGGAAGCTTTTTGCATCGCTGCTGTTTATGTATTGCGATCCTGTCACCGATGGGCCTTCTTGGTATGCCGTCAATATACATGAAACAGAAAATGGAAAGCTCGCTATTGATCATGGAGCGCTATTCCTTGCAACATGCAAAATTGCAATAAGTCGACAAGCAATCGTTTCATGCATGTTCGATTACAACATTGAGTTGCGTTTCGGCAATTCAAAAACCGTCATTGAGCTGATGCGAGGCGAGGACCTGATAGGTCACACCACTTGGCCGTATAACGGACTGGACCAGCGCAATCTGGTTGGCTTTCCATTTAATTGGTTCAAACGGAATATCGGGAGGAGGCTGCGCATCGCGCGCCAAAGTGATGTGGGGTTTGAAAGCAGGCTGATCATCGAACACGATATTGAGCTGCTGCAGCGCTTGCGTCAGCTCGCGCTGCAGCGTGGACAGCGTATCCGGGATCTGATGCATGCCAGCCCATACGATACGGTGCCGCGTGAAATAACCGATCCTGTCCATCACAATCGTCATGTCAGACTTGGGAAGGCGGGTCATGATCGCTTGCAGGGCGGGTACCAGAGCGGCCGGCTGGCGGCCTAAAAACGCCAGCGTGACATGCAGATTGCCGTACTGTGTCTTGCGGCCCTGCAGGGTAGTTTGCAAGCTTGTCAGAGCTGCGCGGGTGGCATCGTCGGGCCACAGCGCATAAAACAGCCGCAGCGACTCAGTCGTATCGTTATCCATGGCGTTGGCGTTGGCCTTGCATTCCCTGCGGTCACATTCCCTACGGTCACATTCCCGGCGGCGACCAACGGGAGTGCACCGCCGACCAACGAGAGTGCACAGCTCGTCGGACTAAGATTTTCCAAATACCTGATTAAGTTGCTGCGTCACGCGGATGAATGTCGTGCGCTTGGTCAATTCCTTCAATTTGTGCGCGCCGACATACGTACATGCCGACCGTACGCCGCCCAGGATGTCTTGCAGCGTATCGGCAACCGCGCCGCGGTACTCGATCAGCACTTCCTTGCCCTCGCTGGCACGATAGCGGGCAACGCCGCCCGCATGTTTTTCCATCGCGGTGCGGCTGCTCATTCCATAAAACTGTTTGAATTTTTTGCCGTCGCGCTCGATCACTTCGCCTGCAGATTCATCGTGCCCGGCCAGCATGCCGCCCAGCATGATGAAATCTGCCCCGCCGCCAAACGCCTTGGCCAGATCGCCGGGCACCGAGCAGCCGCCATCGGCGCAAATCTGCCCGCCCAGGCCATGTGCCGCGTCCGCGCATTCGATCACCGCCGACAATTGCGGATAGCCGACGCCGGTCATCTTGCGGGTGGTGCAAACCGAGCCGGGCCCGATGCCGACCTTGACAATATCGGCGCCGGCCAGGATCAGTTCTTCGGTCATGTCGCCGGTCACCACGTTGCCGGCCATGATGGTCAGGTGCGGGAAATTAGCGCGTACCTTCTTTACAAAATGAACGAAGCTTTCGTTATAGCCGTTGGCGACATCGATGCAGACATATTCGACGGATTCGGCGCGGGCCATCACCGCCGTAAATTTTTCATAATCCGCTTTGCCGATGCCCATTGAATAAAACGCGCTTGACGATACCAGCCCGCTTGGCTGCAGCGATTGAAAAAATGCGACCAGTTCGTTTTCGGAATAATGCTTGTGCAGCGCTACCGACAAGCCGTGTTTACCCAATGCCCGTGCCATTTCGACGGTGCCGATGGTATCCATGTTGGCGCCGATGATCGGAATGCCATGGTATTTCCTGCGCGAGTGATGGAAGACGAATTCCCGGCTGATATCGACGTCAGAGCGCGAACTCAGCGTCGATCGCTTTGGACGTATCAGCACATCCTTGAAATCGAGTTTGACCGATTCTTCAATATGCATGACGTTTTATCTCCGCAAAGCTGGCATACCGGGATGTTTAACCCACGCAAATTGCATCGGCGGATCTCAATGGCAAAGCGCCATTCCGCGGTCGGTAAAGCCGTCTTGTGTTACCGGAAGGAATTCCCATTCATAACCGGTTTCCCTAAGAACAAGTTTCAGCACACCATGCGTCGAATTGTCGCCCACTTCGCTATTGGGTCTGCGCAAGCGGAATGGTGTGAGTTTGGCACCTCCCGTTCCAACCACGAACTGACGGATGCCACGCATTTTGTCCAGTTGGCCGCTTCCGCCCTGCGGTGCAAAGCGCTCGTAGTCATGGTCGTGCGCAACCAGCACTACATCGGCGCCGGCGGCAGCAAGGACTTGCCATATATCCTGCATCTGTACGCTGTCGCCATGACCGCCGGAACTATATACCGGATGATGCCAGTATGCGAGGGTGCAGCGCGTCTTGTGTTGATCGAGCTCAGTTTTGAGCCATTCCAGTTGTGCCAGGTGCTCTGCCGCCTGCTTCAGGTTGCTGTTGAGCGAAATTACATGCCATTTGCCGAGATTGAAGCTGAAATAGCCGCGCCGCTTCGGTCCGGCCGCGCCGCCAAAATAGCCGTAATAGCCGGTTGCTCCTTGCGTGTAGTACTCGTGATTGCCGGGCGCAGGATAAGTGCGCGCCTTGAACCGGCCCCAAGTCGGCTCGTAACAACTGGTGAATTCAGTCGGCCGGCCGGACGGATAGGTATTGTCGCCCAAGGCCAGTACCGCGGCGCTATCGTCTTTTGCCAGCCCGTCCATGATCAGTCTTGCGGTCTGCGCTGCGCCGCTATCGGCCGGCTTGAAATTTCTGCAATCGGCGATATCGCCAGCTGCATAAACGGTGACGCCTGCACCTGGAATCCGGGGCAGCGCTGCATTTTGTGCCGGATCCGTGCCGGTGACACAACCACTCAGACTGGCTGCCAGCAGCACAGCAAGCGCCGCAGCAATATTCATTCCGTTATCGAAAAACCTGTGATGAAACTTTGCCATGGTCGGCCTCCTGTGCGCGACAGGATAAACGTTTCGGTAACGGGTGGCAATCGGATGGCTCGCTTGCCCGACGCGAGTAAATGCTGTACCGGGTGTTTTGTTCGCGCGTCTCCTTGCAGAGTTCCCTGTTCGGAAGTTTACAATTGCGCCCGGCGCAGACGCAGCGCATTGCCGATCACCGACACCGAACTGAGGCTCATCGCCGCGCTGGCGATCATCGGACTCAGCAGGATGCCGAACCATGGATACAAAATGCCGGCCGCGATGGGCACCCCGACGAAATTGTAGACGAAGGCAAAAAATAAATTTTGCCGGATGTTTTTCATCGTGTGCCGGCTCAACAGGCGCGCTTTGACGATGCCGCGCAAATCGCCTTTGACGAGTACGATGCGCGCGCTGTTCATCGCCACATCGGTGCCGGTTCCCATCGCAATGCCGACATCGGCCTGGGCCAGTGCCGGCGCATCGTTGATGCCATCGCCGGCCATCGCAACGATATGGCCTTTTTTCTGCAATTCCTGTATGTAGCGGAATTTATCCACCGGTAAAAATTCGGCCTCGACCTCGTCAATGTCAAGTTGTTTCGCGACAGCTGCCGCCGTGGTGGCGTTATCACCGCTCAGCATCACGATGCGTAATCCGAACTGATGCAATTGTGCGATGGCTTCCGGTGCAGTACGCTTGACCGGATCAGCGACGCTGATCAGTCCGGCGAAGTGGTCGCCTATGCTGGCGAACATGACGGTCTGCCCAAGCTCGCGCAGGCGTTGCGCTTCCGGTTGCAGCGGCGATGCATCGATGCCGGCATCCTGCATCAGGCCGATATTGCCCAGTGCGGCGATTTTCCCATTGATGCGGCCGCGCACTCCTTTTCCGGTAATCGATTCAAAGTGTTCGACAGCAGGCAGAGGAATTTTTTGTTGCTGTGCATAATCGACGATCGCCTGCGCCAGCGGATGCTCGCTCATTTTTTCCAGCGCCGCCGCGTAGATCAACACCTCGGTTTTATCGAATCCAGGCGCGGCCGCGATGCTCTGCACCCTGGGCGCACCTTCGGTCAGCGTGCCGGTCTTGTCGACGATCAACGTATCGACTTTTTCCATTAACTCCAGTGCTTCGGCATCCTTGATCAGCACACCGTCGCGCGCGCCGCGGCCGACCCCGACCATGATCGAAATCGGCGTCGCCAGTCCCAGTGCGCATGGACAAGCGATGATGAGCACCGAGACCGCGACGACCAATGCATTGGCGAACGCAGGGCCGGGGCCGACCAGCGCCCATATCGCGAAGGCAAGGACGGCGACTCCAATCACGGCAGGTACGAACCAGCCCGACACCCGGTCGGCCAATTTTTGAATCGGAGCGCGCGAACGTGCGGCCTGGTTGACCATTTGCACGATTTGCGACAGCAACGTTTCTGTACCGACTTTTTCCGCGCGCAGCAGGAAGGAACCAGTCTGGTTGACGGTACCGGCCGTGACCTTGCTGCCCGGATGCTTTTCGGCAGGAATCGGCTCGCCGGTGATCATCGATTCGTCGACATTCGATCTGCCTTCGATCACTACGCCGTCGACCGGTACGTTGGTGCCTGGTTTGACGCGCAATATATCGCCGACACGGACTTGGTCGAGAGTCACCTCGTGTTCGCTGCCATCCGGATTGATGCGCACTGTGGTACTCGGGGCGAGTGCCAGCAGCGATCTGATTGCGCTGTTGGTACGGCTGCGTGCGCGCAGCTCGAGCACTTGGCCAAGCAGTACCAGGGTGACGATTACCGCCGCCGCTTCAAAATACAGCGGCACCATGCCATTCATTTTGAATGCCGCCGGCAGCGCTTGCGGGAACAGCAACGCGCCCAGGCTGAATAGATAGGCAACTGCGACGCCAAGAGCTATCAGGCTGAACATGTTCAGATTCCAGCTCCTGAACGAATTCCATCCCCGCACCAGAAACGGCCATCCGCACCAGAGCACGACCGGCGTTGCCAGAACCGCCTGCAGCCAATTGAAAGCGTTCATCCCGATTCTGTGAGCGAGGTCAAAACCGGGAATCAGATCGCTCATCGCAATCAACAGCAGCGGTACGCTCAACGCAACGCTGACCCGGAACCGGCGACGCATATCGTCCAGTTCGGAGGTGTCCTCATCGGCTGTCGCCAGCAATGGTTCAAGCGCCATGCCGCAAATGGGACAATTGCCTGGACCGACTTTCCGCACTTCCGGATGCATCGGACAAGTGTAGATGGCGTCTTTGCCGGCCGCCGCAGGGGCGGAGACTGTTGCGCCGCTCCTGTTCAGATACTGCTGCGGATCGGCACTGAATTTTGCAACGCACCTGTCGCTGCAGAAATAATAAGTTGTGCCCGCATGTTCTATCGCCCGATCGGGATTGGCCGCAACCTTCATCCCGCATACCGGATCGACATAGGGTTTGGCACTGTCGGCTGGCGCTGCGGCATCATGGTTGCAACAGGATCCGTTCTGCGGAAGATTTTTCTGGTGGGCATGGTTTCCATGTTCGTGGTGATCGTTCATGATGCTGCACCTTTCGCTTGATTCGTTCCAGTTCAGTCTATAGGATAAATTCCATACCTAACAACAGAGTCAAGCATTTTCCGGAAATCATGAATGAACCCGGTTTTACCATCGGGCGGCTGGCGTGCGCTACAGACGTCGGTATCGAGACGATACGCTGTTACCAGCGCCGCAACCTGTTGCCGACACCTGTTCCGACAGACAGTTCATTTCGCATTTATCCGCTGCACTGGGTGATGGCAGATGACTGCCGATGTATGAAAAGTAATTCGAATTCGGCGATCAGCGCAACATGATGACCCGAACCTGAGTCTTTACCGGCGTATGTCCGCAATGCATGTGTTTATGCTAGGCTTGCCGTAGATTGCGAACGACCCGACATGTACACCCAATTTTTCAGCCTTAAACAAACTCCTTTTTCGATCGCCCCTGATCCCCGCTATCTGTTCATGAGCGAGCGTCATCGCGAGGCGCTGGCGCATTTGCTTTATGGTGTCGGCGCTGGCGGCGGTTTCGTGCTGCTTACAGGTGAAATCGGGGCCGGCAAGACGACGGTGTGCCGTTGCTTCCTGGAACAGATCCCGGCGAACTGCAACGTTGCCTATATTTTCAATCCAAAATTGACGGTCGATGAATTGCTCAGATCGATATGCGATGAATTCCGTATCGGGTTCGAGCACGAAGGTCCGGGCGCGGCTACCGTCAAGGACTATGTCGATGCGCTGAATGCGTATTTAATGGCCGCGCATGCCGAAGGTCAGAACAATGTCCTCATTATTGACGAAGCACAAAATCTGTCCGCGGACGTGCTTGAGCAGCTGCGCTTGCTGACGAATCTTGAAACCAATGAACACAAGCTGCTGCAGATTATCCTGATCGGCCAGCCCGAGTTGCGCGCGATGCTGGCACGGCCTGAACTGGAGCAACTCGCGCAACGCGTGATAGCGCGCTATCACCTCGACTCACTGTCGGCGCAGGAAACGGCGCGCTATATCCTGCATCGCCTTTCGGTCGCCGGTTTGACCGGCGAATCGCCAATCCGGCCAAAGCTGATGCAGCCGATTTATCTGCTCACGAAAGGTGTGCCGCGCCGCATCAACTTGTTGTGCGATCGCGCGCTGCTAGGTGCGTATGCCGAGGGCAAGCGCGAAGTGGACCGCGCTATCGTCAAAAAGGCGGCGCATGAGGTATTCGGTAACGACAGGACCCGGATTCCGGCCAAGGTACGGTACCGGCGTTATGCGGCGTTCGGACTGGCGGCAGCGGCAATGATTATCGGCGTCTCCGTGTGGGTTGCAGATAACCGCTCCTATGTAAGGTCCGTCATTGCGCAAAGGCCTGAAGCGGGAAAAAATCTTGCCGGAGCAGCCCCTGTTGCGCCTGCGGATACGCCGGCCGGGGCCGCTTCGCCGATACAGCATGCCTCCATTCCTGACACACCGGCGACCAACGGGAGTGCACCGCCAACGCCAAATGCTTTGCCCGGCCCGCAGGCGAAAGCTGCATCTCCTGTTCTATCGGAACCGGCCGACGATGCCGGCAGTAATTCGGGCGATGCAAATGTCGCTTACAGGGAGCTGGCACGATTGTGGGGCATATCCCTGCCGGAAGGGGAGCCGTGCCAGGCCGCTCGAAAAGAGAATTTGCACTGTTATAAAAGCAGCGGCGGCCTTGCCGAGATACGGCAGCTCGATCGACCTGCGATACTGACCCTGCGCGACGACACCAAGAAAACTTACTATGCGCTTCTGATCGGCTTGACCAATGCAAGCGCCGTGTTGCGCATCGGCAGTACGGATCACAGCATCACCCTGGTCGCGCTTGGACGGCGCTTTCGCGGCGATTTCGCCACGTTCTGGCGTGCCCCGCATACCTACCGCGACACAGTAAGCAGCGGCGACCGGGGCGCCGATGTCGACTGGCTCGCTGCGCAGATGGCAAAAATGAATGGCATCAGGCAGCCGGTTGCAAGCCGGGCGTTCGATCAGACGATGGCCATGCAGGTACGCGAGTTTCAGTCGGCGCAGGGGCTGGAAGTGGATGGCATCGTCGGTCCCAAAACTTTTATGCATCTCAACAGCTTTGCAGGTGTCGACGAGCCGCGGCTGACAAATAACGCTGCAATCCTCAACGCATCAGGCAGGTAACGCAATGTCCTATATTCTCGATGCACTCAAAAAAGCGGAGTCGGAACGCAAGCTGGGCTCTGTCCCCAACATGCATGCGCAATCCGTTCCGGTTGCGACATCAGAAGCCGGATCTTCTGTCTGGAGGCGGGCATCGACATGGATTGTGTTGATCGCGCTGGCAATTACGGTAGGAGTCCTTGCCTGGCTCAAACCGTGGCAGGCAGTGCCGGTCTCTAATACCAGCGCATCGTTGCCGGAGCAATCGCCGTCAAAGATTGAAGACGCCGAATCGAAATCGCCATCTGTGCAGCCGCCGCTTTCTGCTGCGAGCTCTGCATTCCCTGCGGTGAGCTCTGCATTCCCTCCGGTGACCGGAGGGAATGCAGAGCTCGCAGCAACGGCACCGCCAGCGAATGCGGTCTTGCCGGCGGAAGCCTTACCGGCGGAACCAGCCAGACCGAAAATCAGGCCGAAGCTCGCCAGAAAATCCACGGAAAAAAAGCAGGCACGGTCTGCGGAGCCTTCCAAGCCCGTTGTTTCCGCAGCAGAGCAGGAACCCGTACCGGCTTCCGATCCGTCGCCTGAAGCGCGCATCGCCACGCTACGCGAATTGCCGGAAAACATTCAAAGGGAAATTCCCACATTGACTATCGGCGGATACATATATTCAGGCAATCAGTCTGAGCGTTCGGTTTTGATCAATAAAAGACTGCTGCATGAAGGCGAAGAAGTGGCACCCGGCCTTGTGCTGGAAAAAATGCTGCCGAAAGAGGCCGTACTCAGTTATAAAGGCCACCGTTACCGCATTTCTTATTAACAAGTAATGATCTGGACTGGACCAATCCTGCGCCGGTCAATTCGACCAGTTTGCATTGGCACTTGATTGCGTCACCAAACAATGCAAAGTACGCAGATTGCCTGATCTCATCCGTTTATGCGAAGAGCTCGGGCACCAGATGCTGGCCTTGTCCGGCAGCGCGTCGGGTTATCCTGTTGATGCGGACGACACCAAGGCGCTGATACGCTATCCTGTTATTAGGTAAGTCACGGCAGTACGCGGTGCCGCGAGCTCATCGCCGATGCATTTCCAGTCTACAACGGGCGCAGCTCCGGCAAACAGCAGGCGATTCGTATTTCGCCGCGGAATAGATATGCAGGACAATTAGAGAAATTGGAGATTTTGAAATGGCGAATAAGGAACAGTACGATAAATTCGCAGATGAAATGGCGCGGCGGTTCGAAGACTTCACACAATGGGCGATCGACAACTGGCCGAACAAGGACTTTCCTTTATTACAGTCGGACTTTAGCGAGTCACGCAAGGAAATAGGGCACATCCTGGGTGCCAGGTTGAACGAGAGCCAGGAAGCCCCGCCTCCATCCCCGGCTGCTGAAAACTCTCCTCAGTATATCAATATGAACCCGGCGCCCTGGCCGTGACGATCCTGTTTTTATCGTCTTGCATCATTACTTCAGCGCAGCGGGCGTCACCCGCCATACCACGTTGCCGACGTCGTCGGCAACCAGCAATGCGCCCGCCCGGTCGATCACCACGCCAACCGGACGGCCGAGCGCCTCGCCATCCGCATTGATGAAGCCGGTCAAAATGTCGACAGGGTCGCCTGAAGGCTGTCCTGCACTGAAAGGAACAAAGATCACTTTATAGCCGCTGCGCGGCTTCCGGTTCCAGGAACCGTGCTGGCCGATGAAAGCTCCGCCTGCGTATTGCTTCGGCAAAAGATTCCCCTCATAAAAAACAAGCCCGAGCGAAGCCGTATGGTTGCCCAGCGCATAATCGGGCACGATGGCCGACGCCACCAGTTCCAGACGCTGCGGCTTCACCCTCTCGTCGACATGCTGGCCGTAATAGCTGTAAGGCCAGCCGTAGAAACCGCCATCCTTTACCGACGTCATATAGTCGGGGACCAGGTCGCTGCCGAGCTCGTCGCGTTCGTTGACGGCAGTCCAGAGTAAGCCGCTTTGCGGCTGCCAGGCAAGTCCGTTCGGATTGCGCAAGCCCGATGCGAAGACGCGCGAACGGCCGGTCGCACGGTCGATTTCGAGGATTGCGGCGCGGTTGACCTCGTTTTCCACGCCGTTTTCGCCGACATTGCTATTCGAGCCGACCGTCACATAAAGCCGTGAACCATCGCGGCTTGCAATGATATTTTTTGTCCAGTGATGGTTGATTTTTCCTGCCGGCAGATCGGCCACCTTTACGCCGGATTCGGTGATCTGGGTGGCGCCGGCCTTGTATGGAAAGCGCATTACCGCGTCAGTGTTGGCAACATAGAGGTCGTTCCCGACCAGCATCATGCCGAACGGCGAATTCAAACCCTGCAGGAAGACTGTTCGCATTTCCGGGATGCCGTCGCCGTCGGCGTCGCGAAGCAGCGTGATCCGGTTGGCGCTGGGAACTACCGCACCTGCGCGTCTCATAACCAGCCTCATGACCCAGCCCCTGATGCCGTTGCTATCTTCGGGCTTGGGCGGGGCATTGGTCTCGGCGACGAGCACATCGCCGTTTGGAAGAACATACAGCCAGCGCGGATGATCGAGGCCAGCTGCGTATGCTTTAACCGAAAGGCCGGGCGCGGCGGTCGGTGCCGCGCCTGCCGGCCAACCCTTTGCAGGGGCGATATGCACCGTGGGTATCAGCGTCGGATTGGGCGGCGGCAGGATCGGATGCGGGCCGACCCCGGCTTTCTCCGGGAATTTCGCCATTTCTCCGCAGGAAGCGAGACTGAGTACGAACAGGCTGACCAGAAGGCGGGAAGGGTAGGCGTCGCGCATCAAGTGTCTCCACAATTGGCATCAGGATAGAAATGAATTTTTTAAGCGACGAACGTCAAATGCCGGGTGTCGCTTGCCACGGCTTTCCGC
The DNA here is from genome assembly GCA_035995725.1 of Burkholderiaceae bacterium. Taxonomy (GTDB): domain Bacteria; phylum Pseudomonadota; class Gammaproteobacteria; order Burkholderiales; family Burkholderiaceae_D; genus JAQGLW01. Next base: position 25,899 of record DASYKE010000069.1, read on the forward strand.
CTGCCAAAAGTCGTCGGCCCAAGAAGCTCACTTGTTCTATTTTAATCAATCCGGAGTTTTTGCGAGCGCGCTCTTCGCGCATTTCGCCTTCCCGACGGCGCTTGGTACAGTGCTTACAGTCCTGGTTGATGTGCTCGGTTGTGTTCCGTACGGCAAACATAAAAGTGTCGGCTATAACAAGAAATGTGTTGACACTTTTTTAAAGTGAAGACCATACTAGGCACCATTTCCCACACGTCAACGCCAGGATTGTTCAACCATGCCGCACATGCCTGCCTCCTCCGCACTCGAACGTTTTCGCGTTATCGATCTCACGCAGGTACGGGCCGGTCCCACCGCATGCCGGCAACTCGCGGACTGGGGCGCCGATGTAGTTCAGGTGCAGATGCCCGAGCATATGCGCGGCGACGATACGCTGGGAGGGCAGGAGGGTTCCGACTATCAGTACACGCATCGCAACAAGCGTTCGGTCACGCTCAATCTGAAAGAAGCCGAAGGCATCAGCGTATTGAAACGCCTGATCGCGACCGCCGATGTGGTGGTGGAAAATTTTCGGCCCGACGTCAAGTTCCGGCTCGGCATCGACTATGAAACCCTCAGCAAGGACAATCCGCGGCTGGTGTACGCCAGCATTTCCGGATTCGGTCAAACCGGCCCGCTCGCCGAGCGCCCGGGTTTCGACCAGATTGCGCAAGGCATGGGTGGCCTGATGTCGGTTACCGGCCTGCCGGGACAGGGACCGGTGCGCGTCGGCATTCCGATTGCCGATCTGTGCGCCGGGATTTTCGCGGCGCAGGGCATTCTGGTCGCGCTGCTGGAGCGGGAAGCGTCGGGCAAGGGGCAGTGGCTGCACACTTCGCTGCTGGAATCGATGGTGTACATGATGGACTTTCAGACGGCACGCTGGCTGATCGATGAAGAGGTCGCCGGGCAGGCCGGCAATTTTCATCCCACCAGCATCCCCACCGGAGTCTACAAGGCCAGCGACGGCTACATGAACATTGCGGTGTTCGGCTCGAAGATATGGGAGCGCTTTTGCGAGATTCTCGGGGCGCCGGAGTGGATCACCGATGACCGGTATAAAGCCAAGGCCGGGCGCTCGGTGCATCGCGATACGCTCAATGCCGAAATCAATCGCCGCCTCGCCGCCCACGACCGTGCCTACTGGATCGAACGCTTCAATGCCGGCGGCGTCGCCTGCGGCCACATCAACAACCTGCAGGAAGTGTTCGAGGAACCGCAGATCCGGCATCTTCAAATGGTCAAAGAAGTCGTGTCCAAGCATTTCGGCGCGCAGCGCCATGTCGGTCAGCCGATGCAGCTTGAGCGCACGCCGAGCAGCATCGTCCGCGCCGCGCCGCGCCGCGGCGAACACACGGAAGAAATCCTCGGGGAACTGGGCCTGGGCGCCGACGATATCTCACGCATGAAATCAACCGGAGTATTCTGATGCAAAATCCACACTATCAATCACCGACCGAGCGCATGCAGGTCTGGCTCGACGCATCGACGCTGCATATCCGTTTTAATAATCCGGCGCGCCATAATGCGCTGTCGGTCGACATGTGGGAAGCGATCCCGCCGCTTCTCGCGCAAGCGGAAGGCGACGAGCGGGTGCGCCTGGTGGTTTTTTCAGGGGCAGGCGAAAAGGCCTTCGTCTCGGGCGCCGATATTTCCCAGTTCGAAGACATGCGTGCAGCGCGTGAAGCGGTCAAACGCTATGAACAGATGGCCGAGGATGCGCTGATGGGAATTTACCGCTTCAGCAAACCGACTCTGGCCTGCATCCGGGGGTTTTGCATCGGCGGCGGCGTCAATGTGGCCATCAGTTGCGACATCCGGATTGCGTCGGACGACGCGGTATTCTCGATTCCCGCAGCCCGTCTCGGTCTGGGGTATCGCTATTCGGCGATGAAGAATCTGACCGACCTGGTGGGTCCCGGTGCAGCCAAGGACTTGTTTTTCACCGCCAGAAAAATCGACGCGCAGGAAGCCAAGTCGATCGGATTGATCTCGCGCGTGTGCGAGGTCGGGCAGCTCGACTCGCTGCTTGCCGAATATACGTCGGCAATGGCGGTCAACGCGCCGCTGACGGTGCGCGCCGGCAAGGCCATCATTACCGAAATTCTCAAGCCTTCCCCGGAGCTCGACCTGGAGATGTGCCAGCGGCTGATCCGCGGCTGCTTCGAGAGCGAAGACTATGCCGAAGGCCGGCGGGCGTTCATGGAAAAGCGCAAGCCGGTATTTACCGGGAAGTGAATCACTCAACGCGGTTAACCGGGACCAGGGAGTGCTGATGCAGTCGTACTGGATGCAAACAACCGGCGCGAATACCACGCTGGAACTGCGTGACGTGGCTGTGCCCGAACCGGGGCCGCAGCAGGTGCTGGTGCGCGTACGCGCGGCCGGACTGAACCGCGGCGAGTTCATCGCCGGTCACGGCCTGCACGGCAAATCGGGCGCGGCCAAAGCGGTCGGCACCGAGGGTGCGGGCGAAATCGTCAGGCTCGGCGCGGGCGTGACCCGGCTCAAGCGCGGCGACCGTGTGATGGGCCGCTGTCCGGGATCGTTCGCCGAATATGCATTGATCGATGTGCGCGAGGCCATCCCGATGCCGGCCGGCCTGTCCTGGGAAGAAGCGGCGGCCATCCCGCTGACTTTCATGGTGGTCTATGACATGCTCGTCTTGCAGGGGCGGCTCGCGGCGGGAGAATGGCTGCTGATTACCGGCGTGTCTTCGGGTGTCGGCGTTGCGGCATTGCAAACCGCCAAGGCATTGGGCGCAAAGGTGATCGGAACGTCCGGTTCGGCCGACAAGCTCGAGCGCCTCAAAGCGCTCGGTCTCGATCTCGGCCTCTGCACGCGTTCAGCCGATTTTTACGATGCCGTCATGCAAGCCACGCAAGACAAGGGCGTCAATCTGGTCGTCAACACCGTCGGCGGTTCGATGTTTGCCGAATGCATGCGCACGCTTGCCTTCCAAGGCCGGCTTGCCACCGTCGGATACGTCGATGGCGTGTTGAAAAGCGAGATCGATATCGAAGCGCTGCACGCCAAACGTCTGACGCTGTTCGGCGTGTCGAACAAGCTGCGCAGTCCGGAACAACGCGCCGAGCCCGTGCCCGGCTTCATTGCCGATGTGTTGCCGGCGATTGCGCAAGGCCGTATCCGGCCGGTTATTGACCGGGTCTTTGCTTTCGATCAGCTTGTCGCGGCAAAGGCGTATATGGAATCGAATCTGCACTTGGGCAAGATCGTGCTTGCCGGGGCTCTTACCACCGCCACAAAGGAGATTTCATGATGAGAACCTTGTCGTTCGTATCGATGCTGATCCTCGCCGGCATCAGCGTCGACGCCGCGGCGCAAGCCTATCCCACCAAGCCGATCCGGCTGGTAGTGGGATTTACGCCGGGCGGCGCCGCCGATTACGTCGCACGCGCTGTCGGCGACTCGCTGGGCCGGGTGCTTGGCCAGTCCATCGTTGTGGAAAACCGTCCAGGCGGAGGATCGAGCATTGCCGCTGACAATGTGGCCAAGGCAGCGCCCGACGGGTACAGCATATTGATCGCTAGCCCGAGCAGCATCTCGGTCAATCCGGCGCTCAACCCGAAACTGAATTACAGCGCGCGCGATCTGGTTCCGATTACCAAAGTGTCCAGTTCGCCGTTGGTCATCGCCGTCAACCCCGGGACTGGAATCTATTCGATCAAGGAACTGATCGCTGCTGCAAAAAAGGAGCCTGGCAAGCTCAATTATGCGACCGCAGGCATGGGCTCCGCCCCGCACTTGGGAGGAGCGTCGTTCTGCCAGGTCGCCGGCATCCAGATGGTGAATATTCCGTTCAAAGGCGGCGGACCGTCCGTTCAGTCGGTAGTCGCCGGCGACACCCATGTAACCTTCGCCACTCCGCCGTCGGTGCTGCCGATGATCAAGGCCGGCCGTCTGCGCGGATTGGCGGTGAGCAGCCGGGAACGTTCGCCGCTGGTGCCGGATCTGCCCGGTATGGCGGAAGCCGGTTTGCCGGAGTACGGCATTGCGTTCTGGTACGGTTTTTTCGTGCCGGTCGGCACGCCGCCGGAAATCGTCAATAAGCTGTTCGAGGCGATTACGCTGGCCGCGCAGAAACCGGAGGTCAAGGCGGCACTGGAGCGCGAAGGCACCGAGGTTTCGCTGTCGCGTTCGCCTGAAGAATTCGCCGCGTTTCTCGGCGAAGATTCGAAATTCTGGGTGAAACTGGTCAAGGAATCCGGCGCCACGACAGACTGAGAGTGCTGCACGGTCACGAAATGCGGTCGTGCTCTTCCGCACCGCAAGGCGGCCCAATGGAACCAGCTTCAATTATGGGCGTCTACTTTCCCAAGTGGATGTTACGATGACCAGACTCAGTGTGTTCGGCAATTCCATTGAACCGGAGATTCATTCGTGGACCCTGGCGTAAATTCCAGATCGATCAAGCGGCAGCACCCGGCGGCACGGGATGATATCAATGATCTGATAACGCGGCGGCCCATACCGTCACGTTCCCTTGAACAACTTGACCCGTTCCTGTTCCTGAACCACCACGGCCCCCAGATCTATCCGCCTCGCAATAACGGCCTTCCGTTCGGTCCGCATCCGCACAGAGGGTTCGAGACCGTCACTTTCATTATTGAAGGCGACATCGCGCATCGAGACAGCGGTGGCCATGAAAGCGTGATCAAGGCCGGAGGCGTGCAATGGATGACGGCAGGCAGGGGGCTCGTGCATTCCGAGGTCTCATCCGATGAATTTGAGCGCGAAGGCGGTCCGCTGGAAATCCTCCAGCTTTGGGTCAACCTGCCGGCCAGGCTCAAGATGGTGCAGCCCAGATACATTGGCTTGCAGCGCGATCAGATCCCGTCGTTCATGCTCGATGACGGCCGGGTACGGGTCAACCTGATTTCAGGCAAATGGAAAGAGCATATCGGACCGATCGACACGCTTGCCGACGTACAGATGGCGACCGTCGCATTTTCGCCGGGCAGTCATGCACAATTGCCGGCGCCATCCGGACGCAATATTTTCCTCTACGTCGTGCGAGGCAAACTCGATATTTCCGGCACCCCTGCGCAGGAACACCATCTGATCGAACTGAACGACGATGGGGATGTAGTCGATATCGAGGCGGCCATGGATTCATTGATACTGTTCGGACACGCGCTTCCGATAGCGGAGCCCGTCGTCAGTTACGGACCTTTCGTCATGAACACGAAACAGGAAATAGCCGAAGCGATCAGTGACTACCAGGCAGGAAAATTCGGTTCCAGTCTTGACGACGCGGGCGTGCGATAACTCAAAAGCAGGCGAGCATGCGGTGGCCGTTTTACACCAGGGCAATGACCGATGGGAAAGCCGGTTGATTGCAAAAGGAGCGACGGCATTCAGCCGAATCCGCCTGAAACGGCAACACCGGAAAACGCTGTTTCCTTTGAACCCCGGCATTATTTTGGCAGATGTCCTTCCTTTGAGCCGGCAGGAGCATTTCCATTTCCGAGAATGGTGCAGTAATTTTTACCGGGGCATCGGTAAGCATTGTCAGGAATGCCGGCGCGTCAACCAATCTTTTTCGCTTGCGCTCTATCTTACGCGTGGCGCCCGAACGCACGCTTGACGATATATGTTCCGGCTATCAGTGCCCCTGCGGCGACCAGCATCGAGCTCGCAGGCATGCCACGTACTGTATTGACCGCAATTTCGCCGGCGCGGGGCGCTACAAGTTCCAGCCGTCGCTTGGTCATTTGCGCGCCGAGTTCGCCCAGCCTGTCTCCCAGCAGGCGTTCCGCATCGGGCAGCAGCGTGGTTTCTTCATCGGCCACGTGATGCAGCACGTCCCGCATCAATTCCATGAAGGTCTGGTCATAGGTCGGATCTGTCGGTTCCATGTCCCGAAGTTCGCCGATCAACCGGCGCATTTCGTCATGTTCGGGCACGCTCTTGGCCAACACGGCGCTATCTGCGCCGACGTCGCTCATTGCCGGATAAAAAATTTCTTCTTCCAGTTGAGCATGAATTTCCAATGACAGGCAGGCGTTGTTGACCAGCGCCTGCTTGGTCTGCGCGCTCGAATCGATTTTATACTTGTGAAAAGTCGATATGACATGGGCATGATCCATGCGGATCATATTGGTAGCGCTCGGGGACAGAGTGTTCGTAATCGTATTCATACTGGCATCTCCAATGATATGGGTTAACGGGGCACAGGAAGCTAATTTTTTGAGCAAGCTATGTGCCCGACACGTTTGCCGCCCGTGATATCGAAAGCAAGGCTAAAAGGAGCGGCGCAGGCGCGCCATAAGCCACGAAATGCGCGAAAGACAAGCACGTCGGGAGGCTGTGAAATAGCCTACGGATGTTTGACTTTACAATGGGTAAGAAAATGGTTTCGCTGCCTGCGTCAGTTTGTTGCGCGAGTAACAGAGCAATCGAGCAGACGGATTGATCCGGCATCCCGCATGCGGGAAGTTACAGCAGTTTTTCTGCCATTACGTACAGATTGCCTGCCGGCAGTGAAAAGACTCGGTGGCGGGGGCCGTGCGCCGTGTTGCCTGGCTGAATTTCAAGCCGTCGTGTCTGTCAGGCGGGGCAGGTAGCGTACCGACAGCACGCCGGCGATCGACCGGATGTCGTTCAGGACGGACTTTACCACGGGGCTATCCACATCCACCAGCGTGTAAGCCATATCGTCGCGCGACTTGTTGACCATGTTGTGAATATTGAGTCCGGCATTGGCCATCGCGGTGGAAATTTGTCCCAGCATGTTGGGTACGTTGGCGTTGGCGATGGCGACGCGGTAGTCCGATTCGCGCTCCATGCTGACATGGGGGAAGTTCACCGCGTTCACCACATTGCCGTGCTCCAGATAGTTGCGCAGCTGATCTACCACCATGGCGGCACAGTTTTCTTCCGCTTCGCGGGTGGAAGCGCCAAGGTGCGGCAATGCAACCACGCGTTGGTGGCGGTTGACCGCGGCACTCGGAAAGTCGCACACGTACCAGCCCAAGCGCGCATCGTTTAACGCCGCCAGTACCGCTGCGTCATTGACCACGCCCTCGCGTGAAAAATTCAGCAGCACTGCGCCTGCCCGCATCTGGCCAATATTGTCGTCGTTCACCAGGTTACGCGTGGCGTTAGCCAGCGGTACGTGCAGCGTCACGAAGTGCGCGTTCTTCAGTACTTCGGCCACGCTGGCTGCCTTCCTCACTTGGGCCGGCAGGCTCCATGCTGCGTCCACCGTGATCTCAGGGTCGTAGCCGAGCACACTCATGCCAAGCTTGATGGCCGCATCGGCCACCAGGCAGCCGACCCTGCCCAGCCCGACGATACCGAGCGTATGGCCGGCCAGCTCATAACCGGCGAAGGCTTTCTTGCCGTCTTCGACTGCCTTTTCCATGTCGGATATCTGCGCATCGAGGCTGGACACGAAGCGCATCGCGGGTGCCAGGTTACGCGCGGCCAGCAGCATGCCGGCCAGCACCAGTTCCTTCACCGCATTGGCATTCGCACCCGGCGCGTTGAACACCGGCACGCCGCGCGCGTTCATGGCTTTGACCGGGATATTGTTGGTGCCCGCACCGGCGCGACCGATGGCCTGCACGCTGGCCGGAATTTCCAACGCGTGCATGTTGGCCGAACGCACCAGCACGGCATCGGGCCGGGCGGCTTCTTTGCTCACCGTGTAACGCTCGGCAGGCAGCCGTTTCAGGCCGTTGGGCGAAATCTGGTTGAGCATTAGAATCTCGAAGCGCCTGGCCTGGGAACTATGCATGGCCGGTCTCGAATTCTTTCATGTACGACACCAGCGCCTGCACGCCTTCGATCGGCATGGCGTTGTAGAGCGAAGCCCGCATGCCGCCCACCGCGCGGTGACCTTTCAACTGCAGCATGCCGCGCGCCTGCGCACCCTTCAGGAACGCGTCGTCCAGCGCTTCGTTGCGCAGCTTGAACGGCACGTTCATCAACGAGCGGTCTTCGCGCGCCACCGGGCTTGAATAGAACGAGCTCACGTCCAGATAGTCGTACAGTAGCGCTGCCTTGGCCCGGTTGTGCGCTTCCATCGCGGTCAGGCCCCCTTGCGCCTTGATCCATTGAAACACCAGCCCGGCAATATAGATTGAATAAGTAGGCGGCGTGTTGAACATCGAATCGTTCTCGGCCTGCAGCTTGTAATCGAATGCCGACGGCGTGACGGGCAGCGCGTCGCCGATCAGGTCGTCGCGCACGATCACGATCGTCAAACCGGCCGGGCCGATGTTTTTCTGCGCGCCGCAGTAAATCAGGCCGTAGCGGCTCACATCGACCGGGCGCGACAGGATATTGGACGACATGTCGGCCACCAGCGGCACCGCACCGGTATCGGGCGTCCAGTGGTATTCCACACCGCCGATGGTTTCATTCGAGCAAATATGCACGTAAGCCGCATACGGGTCCAGCTTCCAGGTTTCCTGCTTCGGCACACTGGTGAAGCTGCCGGCCTCGGCCGTGGCTGCCACATTGACCTTGCAATACTTCTTCGCTTCCTTGATCGATTTCTTGGACCACTCGCCGGTGTTGATGTAGTCTGCGCTGGTGCCGCCGCGCAGCAGGTTCATCGGCACAAGGGCATTCTGACCGATTGCCCCCCCTTGCAGGAACAGCACCTTGTAGTTGGCGGGGATGTTCAGCAACTCGCGCAGCAGGCTTTCGGCCTGTGCATGGATCGCGATGAACTCCTTGCCGCGGTGGCTCATCTCCATTACCGACATGCCCGAACCGTGCCAGTCGAGCATTTCGGCGGCGGCCTGGCGCAGCACAGATTCCGGCAGGGCTGCCGGGCCGGCGCTAAAATTGAAAACACGTGTCATGCAAAGTCTCCGTGATATGGAAAAGTGGGTAACGCGGCGCTGACGCCAAAACCCTAATCATACATGGAAGTGAAACACCGCCGGCGCGCAGACAGACTGATAATGCATGCATTTCAGGCGTAACGAGGGATTTCCGGCAACGTTGACAGCCAGCGGTACCTGCGCGGGAACTCCGGTCCTGATGCGCCTTGCCCATGGCGCCGCCATCTTCTATTTTGTCTGCGCTGCGCCAGCCGCAACGAGTCATAACGACCATGCTGGACGCCATAGGAAATTATAGGCAGAATGAACTTTGCACGACAGCTCGCATGAGACGAGACGACCTTGATATCTTAAAAATCAATTTATTACGGAGACAAAAAATGCAAATATTCAGCCGTTATGGACGGCACACGATGCGCGCGCTCGCGATTTTGTTCGTGTTATTCACGCAAGTGGCTCATGCTCAAACCGACTGGCCCAAGCGCCCGGTGACCATCGTCGTCGGCTTTACCGCGGGTGGAACCACCGACATCATTGCACGTAACCTGAGTGTCGAGCTGGCCAAGACCTGGGGCCAGCCGGTGGTGATCGAAAATCGCACCGGCGCCGCAGGCAATATCGGCGGCGATATGGTCGCCAAGGCCAAACCTGACGGCTATACGCTGTTCATGGGATCGACCGGTCCGCTGGCGGTCAATGCCAGCCTGTATAAATCGATGCCGTTCGATCATCTCAAGGATTTCACGCCGATCTCGCTGGTGGCGGATGTGCCGAACATGCTGGTCCTGAATCCAGGCGCCATGCCGGTTTCCAGCTTCAAGGAATTCACTTCGCTGATCAAGGCCAATCCCGGCAAATATTTTTATGCTTCGACCGGCACCGGTACCGCGTCCCATCTTTCGGTGGAACTGCTGAAGTCAATCGCCGGACTCGAAGTCACGCACGTGCCATACAAGGGAGCGGTCGCCCTGAACGACGTTCTGGCCGGAGAGTCGGTGCATTTCATGTTTGCCACCATTCCATCGGTGATCCAGTTCGTGCGCGCCGGCAAATTGCGCGCGCTTGCGGTGACCAGCCTGAAGCGTTCGGCCGGCGTACCCGATGTGCCGACGGTTGCCGAATCCGGTTTTCCAGGGTTCGATGCCAATTCCTGGTTCGGCCTCGTTGGGCCGGCACGTATGCCGGCCGAGCTTGCGAGCAAAATTTCCGCCGACATTGCACGCATACTGAAACAACCCGAGATGCGTGAGCGTTTCATTCATCAGGGCGCCGATCCGGTTGGCTCGACTCCCGAGGAATTCGGCAATTTCATGCGCGCCGAAACGGCAAAATGGGCCAAAGTGGTCAAAGCGTCCGGCGCAAGTGCCAGCTGACTCCCCGAAACCGCCGCTTGCCGATGACGCGAGCGGCACTCGCAGTACAATAAAACAGGATAAGCATTCATGTACATCGTCGAACGATTTGCCGAGTTCGCTGTCGCATCTCGCAAGCAGGCTATCGCACCGGAAGTGCTGCATCATGCCAAGCGCGCAGTGATAGACTGGTATGCGGCACTGCTGCCCGGTGCAGTGCTGCCGCCGGCAACCTTGCTCGAAGCCGCCCTCGCCGAGGAACTTGGCCGCGGCTCCGCCCGTCTGGCGCTCGGCACGCCTGCCACGATTCGCGCCGCAGCATTGATTAACGGCACCGCCGCCCATACCGCCGAAGTCGACGACATTTTTCGCGACGGCATCTTCCACCCCGGCGCGCCCACCATCGCCGGTGCACTGGCATTGGCGCAAGCCAAGGGCGCCTCCGGCGAAGCATTCCTGCGCGCAGTAATCGCTGGCTACGAGATTTGTACACGTATCGGAGCGACGATGGGCCGCGCCCATTACAAATACTGGCACAACACCGGCACGGTCGGCTGCTTCGGCGCGGCTGCCGCTGCCGCCGAACTGCTGGAACTCGATCAAAAACGTTTTGCGCATGCGCTCGCGACGGTAGCGACCTTTTCGGCCGCATTGCAGCAGGCGTTTCGCATGGACTCGATGTCCAAGCCGCTGCATGCGGGGCGTGCGGCCGAAGCCGGCATTACCGCCGCGCTCGGTGCGGCTGAAGGCATCACCGGCTCGCTCGACGTGCTGGAAGGCGACGCGGGCTTCGGTCGCGCGATGAGCGATGGGCCTGACTGGGCGCGCGCCGTTGCGACGCTCGGAAAAGATTTTCACATTACCCGCATGACTTTCAAAAATCACGCCTGCTGCGGCCATACCTTTGCACCCATCGACGGCGTGCTGGCGCTGCAGGAAGAAATGGGCATTTCTGCGGGCGACATCGAAAAAATCCGGATCGGCACCTACCGGGCCGCGCTGGAGGTGGCGGGATACGAGAACCCGGTTACGCCGGCCGAAGCGCGCTTCTCGCTCAAATATGTGACGGCCACCGCACTTACGCACGGGAACGTGCGCCTTGCAGCGTTCGAATCGGACCGGATGGCGAACACTGCCACACGCGAGCTGATGAAACGTATCGAGGTGAAGCTCGACCCGGAACTCGACGCCGCCTTTCCCGGCAAGCGCGCGGCGCGCATCCTGTTCGAAACACGCGACGGCCGGCGCGGCGAATATCTGCAGCCGACACGCAAGGGCGACCCGGAAGCGCCCCTCACCGACATTGAGCTGGAACAGAAATACCTGGAGCTCGCATCACCGGTATTGGGCTCAGCGGCGGCGTCGGCACTTCTCAAGAAATTGTGGCAGCTCGAATCCATGACATCACTCGATGCGCTGTGCGCCACAGCCGCATGACCGCGCGTTCGACATTGGCTGATGCCCTGCTCAATCCGCGCGCGGTTGCGCTGATCGGCGTCTCGGGCGATCCGGCCAAGAACACCGCACGGCCCCTGCGTTTCATGCGCAAGCACGGCTACCGCGGCGACATTTACCCGGTCAACGCCACGCGCGACGAAGTGCTCGGCGAGCGCGCTTACCGCAGCGTCACGGAGATCGATGCGGCGATCGACCACGCTTTCGTGATGGTGCCCGGCGCCCAGGTGGAAGAAGTATTGCGCGCCTGCGCAGTCAAGCGCATTCCGGTCGTGACGATTTATTCCGACGGCTTTGCTGAAATCGGAGAGGCGGGACGTGCCGCCCAGCAGCGCCTGGTGACGCTGGCGCGTTCGCTGAACATCCGCGTGGTCGGTCCGAACTCGATCGGCGTCATCAATGTCGCAAGCGCTGCGGTGCTGTCGGTCAATGCAGTGTTCGAGACCGATGCGCTGGTGGCCGGCGAAATCAGCGTGGTATCGCAGAGCGGTTCGATGATGGGTGCGCTGCTGTCGCGCGGCGCGGCGCGCGGTTTCGGGTTCGCCAAACTGGTTTCCGTAGGCAACGAGGGCGATGTTACCGTTGGCGAGCTGGTCGACATGCTGGTCGACGACCCGGACACGCGCCAGATCCTGTTGTTCCTCGAAACCGTACGCGATGCGCCGACACTGGCGTGCGCTCTGCAGCGCGCACGCGCCGCGGGAAAGCCGGTGCTTGCATACAAGCTCGGCCGTTCGCTACAGGGTGACGCAATTGCACAGTCACATACGGGTGCGCTGGCAGGCAACGATGCGGCGGTCGACGCTTTCCTGCGTCAGCACGGCGTCATGCGCGTCGATCTGCTGGAAACGCTGTTCGAGGCAGTGCCTCTCGCCGCACGCTACGCCGCGCGCATGCCGGCGGCAATCGGCACTCCGCGCGTTGCGGTAGTGACCACCACCGGCGGCGGTGCGGCCACAGTGGTCGACCGGCTCGGCCTGGCCGGCATCGACGCAGTGCCGCCCCCGGCAGCCTTTATCGCACACATGGCGGCGCGCGGCATGCAGATCCGTCCGACGCCGATCATCGACCTGACGCTGGCCGCGACCAGCGCGCAATACCGCGATTTGCTCGAACAGATTCTCGACAGCGACTGGTGCGATGCCGTCATCAGTGTTGCCGGTTCATCGGCGCAGTTCCATCCGCAGCTCGCGGTGCGCCCGATCATCGAAGCTGCGCAAACGGCGCGCAAGCCGCTGGTGGCTTTCCTCGCGCCCGAAGCACCCGAGTCGCTGCGCGCATTGCAGCAGCAAGGGGTACCCGCATTCCGCACACCCGAAGCATGCGCCGATGCGCTGACCCAGCTATTCCATGTCGCGCGCGTGGCAGGCGCGGCCGGGCAGGCATCCGACCGAGCTGCATTCGACTGGCCGCCCGGCCTGCCGTGCGCCGGGAATCTGACTGAATTCGAAGCCTCGCAAGCGTTCGCTGCGCTCGGCGTGCCGATGGCCGCATGTGCGCATATCGGGTCGCGCGACCGTGCGCACGGCATCGCCTATCCGATCGTGCTGAAAATATCGTCGCGCGAGATCCTGCACAAGACCGAGGCCGGCGGCGTCAGGATCGGCGTCCGCAACGACGCCGACCTGCGGAAAGCAATGGATGAACTGGCCTCGAACGTCGCCGAACGTGCGGCGCATGCCCGCTGCGACGGCTGGCTGGTGCAGCGCATGGAAAGCCGGTTGCTGGAACTGATGCTTGGCTATCGCAACGATCCGCTGGTGGGACCGACCGTGATGCTGAGCGCGGGCGGCGTCACAGCCGAGCTGTACGCGGATTTTGCGTTGCGTCCGGCGCCGGTGGCTCTGGCCGCGGCCCGGCAAATGATCGACGAGGTGCGCGCCACGCGTCTGGTGCGTGGCTTTCGCGGACTGCCGCTCGGCGACTGCGAAGCCCTTGCCAACGCGATCGTACGCTTTTCGCAGCTTGCCTGCGCCAATGGCGTCGAGATTGCCGAAGCCGAAATCAACCCGCTTTTCGTTCAGGCAGATGGCGTTATCGGAGTCGACGCGCTGATTCGCCTGCAAAGCCCCGATCAAACCACTCTTCATTCCTGTCCATCATGAATTTCCAGCTTACTCCCGAACAGAGCGAATTCCAGGACGCGGTCACGCGATTTGCCGAAAAATACTTGCGTGCCGGTGCGCGGCAACGTGCGCATGCTCAAGAATATCCTGCCGACGTAGCCAAGCTGATGGCGACGCAAGGTTTGCTCGGCATCACGATCGCCGAAGCCGACGGCGGGCAGGGCGGCACACTGATGGATGCGGTCATCGCCATTCAGGCTGTCGCTTCGGTATGCCCGCGCAGCGCCGATGTGATCCAGGCCGGCAACTTCGGTGCCATCCGCGTATTGGCGGAATACGGCAGTGCCTTCCAGAAAAAGACCTATCTGCGCCGACTGCTCGATGGCGACGCGTTGATCTCCGTCGGCATGACCGAACCCGAAGCCGGATCAGCCGTCACTGAACTGAAGACGTCGGCCACGCCGGATGGCGACGGCTTCCGCATCAACGGAACCAAGATCTTCACGACTCACGGTCCTTACGCCGACGTGATTCTCGCTTATGTCCGGTTCGGACCGGGAGTGGCCGGCATCGGCTCGGTACTGATCGATACCCGCGCACAGGGCGTGCGCATCGGCCAGCGCTCGGCTTTCATGTCGGGAGAGGAGTGGGCGGAGATTTATTTCGAAAATGTATTTGTCCCCGCCTCCCATGTCGTGCTGAAGGAAGGCGGTTTCAAAAAGCAGATTTCCGGTTTCAACGTCGAGCGCCTTGGAAACACCGCTCGCTCGCTCGCGCTTGGGCGTTATGCTTACGAAACCGCGCGGCAATGGGCACTGCAGCGCAAGCAATTCGGCCGGCTGCTGTGCGAGTTCCAGGGGCTGCAATGGAAATTTGCCGACATGCGCATGAAGCTCGATGCGGGCCAACTGCTGTTGTACCGCGCCGCGGTAAATGCGGACAGCGGATTCCCGTCGCCTGAAGAAACCGCGATCGCCAAAGCTTTCTGCAACCAGGCCGGCTTCGACATCGCCAACGAAGCGCTGCAGGTGATGGGCGGGATGGGCTATAGCCAGGAAGTACTGGTCGAGTACTGCATGCGCCGTTGCCGCGGATGGATGATAGCGGGGGGCTCGATCGAGATCCTGAAAAACCGGATTGCCGAAGCGATATTCGAACGCAGTTTCCCGCAGCGTCCTGATTCCCGATAATTCGCAAGGATACAATGATGCCTATCGTGCCTGAAGGAGCAGACCAGGGCTTTGTCGAAACACCTGTCGGCAAAGTTCATTACGTCAGCGCCGGCAGCGGACCGCCGCTTTTTTTGCTGCACGGCGGTCACGGAAGCTGGGTGCACTGGCATGCCAATCTCATGCCGCTGGCGAACCGGCATACGGTATTTGCGCTCGACATGCCGGGTTTCGGGCAGTCGGCCGATGCTCCAGCCAGCGGCCGGATCGAGGATGTCGCGCAATCGGTATGGGATACGATCGCGGCACTGCGTGCGACGCTGTCCCCGTCGCTCCGAAATCTTCCTGTCGATATCGCAGGCTTTTCATTTGGCACCTTGGTGGCGGCAACCCTGGCTTCCCGGCAACCGCAGGCAGTGCGAGCACTGTTGCTCGTCAACCCGCCGGGATTGGGCGAAGTGTCGCAGGAAGTGCGGCAGGTTCAAGCTCGTGCGGCCGATGCAGCGCGCATCGGCGGATTGCGCGCGGGCCTCGAAATAACTCTGCGCGACCTGCTGCTGTGTCGGCCGGAGCGTGCCGATGCATTCGCGCTCGAGCTGCTTGAACATGGCGTTGTCAATACGCGCTTGGTGTCGCGCAGTCTTTCGCGCGCGGCGCGGCTTATCCCGTTACTGGGCACATTGAAGCCGTCGGTACACGTGGTTCTCGGCGAGAACGATCCGCATCAGCGCCATGAACTTGCGGCACGCCGCACGCGACTCGAAGCGGCGCTCGGCGCATCCTGCGTGAGCCTATTTGCCGATGCGTCACACTGGCTGCAATACGATCAGCCGGAGCGCTTCAATGAACTGGCGCTGCGGGTATTTGCGCGGTGCGATGTGGCCGTTCATCCTGAGTAGGCTTCGATACGCTGCGCTACCCAGGATGAACGAGCCTGTTCAAGACGAACGGATTTCAGCTTAACCAACCGGCATTGACTCCGTCAGCCGAGGTTTCCACGATAAGGAAAGTGCACCATGAACGAATTTCCCCAACTGACATTCAAGTCGCTGCAGCATGCGGTCTCGCCGGAAGAATGGCAGGCGCGCGTCGACTGCGCCTGCGCCTACCGGCTGGTTCATTATTACGAGATGCACGACATGGTATATAACCATATTTCGACGCGCGTCCCGGGCAAGGACGAGCATTTTCTGCTCAATCCCTTCGGCATGCTGTACGACGAGATTTGCGCATCTTCGCTGATCAAGGTCGACATCGACGGCCAGGTCATATGGCGGCCCGAATTTCCGGCCGGCCTGAACTACCAGTTCAATCCCGCCGGATACGTGGTGCACAGCGCGATTCACCGGGCACGGCCGGAAGTGGGCTGCATCATTCACACGCATTCGCTGGCCGGCATGGCGGTATCGTCGCTGGATGTCGGCTTGCTGCCGCTGACCCAGACCGCGATGCGATTTTCCAGGGTCGCATCGCACGACTACGAGGGCGTGGTGGTCGACCTGGGCGAGCAGGAAAGACTGGTGCGCGACCTCGGCGACTGCGAGGTGATGATATTGCGCAACCATGGCCTGCTGGCGGTCGGCGCCACGGTGGCGCAGGCCTTCAACAACATCTACCGCATCGAACGGGCATGCCGCGCGCAACTGATGGCGATGGCCTGCAATACGCAACTGGTTCTGCCGTCGCAGCAAGTGATTGACCATACCAATCATTTATACAAGCCGGAGGTACGGCGTCCGTATGGATTGATGGAGTGGCCGGCGATGCGGCGCTTGATGGACCGGGTCGATGCCAGCTACCAAAACTGAGCGCGAATCGCGCGTGCAGCCCCGGCCCAGAGTCCTGCTGACGAGCATGATCGCCGCTGCATCTCTGGCGGAGCTGCAGGCCGCGTTCGAAGTTGCCGTGGCGCCGGATAACGCATTAGCCACATTGCGGGCACTGGTGTGCGATGCACACGCTATCGTCGTGCGCGACTATTTGCCGCCGGATCTGTGCGAACACGCACCGCAACTCATCGCGGTTGCCCGGCATGGAGTAGGGCTGGATCTGATCCCGGTCGATGCCTGCAGCGCGCACGGCGTTGCGGTATCCAACGTGCCGGGAGGGAATGCCAACAGCGTGGTTGAATACTGCGTCGGCGCCATGCTGAACCTGGCGCGCAAGCTTCATCGGGCCGACCGCACCCAGCGCGATATCGGCTGGGAAGCGGCGCGGCGTCTGGCAACCAATGGACTGGAGCTGCGCGGCCGCTGTGCCGCCATCATCGGCTGCGGCGCAATCGGTTCGCGCCTGGCGCATCTGCTGCATGCCGGCTTCGGCATGCAGATCGTGGTAGCCACGCGCAATGCCGGCGCGGTACCTGACTTCGCCCAGCATCTCAGCATCGACCAGGCCTGCAGCCGCGCCGATTTTCTACTGCCCTGCGTGCCGGCGACCGCGCAGACGCACCATATGATCGACGCGCGCCGCCTTGCGTCGATGCGGCCCGAGGCGTTTATCGTCAATGCATCGCGCGGCGATGTGATCGACGAAGCCGCGCTGACCGACGCGTTGCGCACCGGACGCATAGCGGGTGCTGCGCTCGACGTCCTGGAAGCCAAGGTACCGTCTGCGGATCATCCGCTGTATGGCCTGGACAATGTTTTACTGACTCCCCACATCGGCGGCCATACCGACGATGCGACCCTGCGCAACGGCATGCAGGTCAACGCCGATTTACGCGCCGTTTTCGCCGGGCGCCAACCGGGTAATCTGATCAACCCGGAAATCTGGCCGCATGTGCTGCAACGGCTGGGCGCCTTGAAGCTGCATCCGTGATGCTGCGCCGGCCGGTGGCATTTTTTGATGCTCAGTCTGTCACGTCGCGTCGTGCCGGGCCGGTGTAGCGATACCCGAACTGGCGTGGCATCGGTCCCTTGATCCGTTCGTTGCGGCCTTGCTGCTCCCATGCATGGGCGAGGATGCCGACCATGCGCGACAGGCAAAAGATGCCGCGTGCGAGTTCGGGCGCAAAACCCAGTTCGGCATAGATCACGGCCGTCGCCGCATCGATGTTCATCGGAATCGGCTTGCCCTTGCGAGTACGTAATTCTGCTTCGATCGCGCGTGCGATGGCGGCGTAACGGCCATCGACCACCCGGTCGGCAACGGCGGCATCGACCAGCGCCAGCAAACGCGGCGCGCGCGGATCGACCGGATGAAAACGATGGCCGAAGCCGGGCACGAACTTGCCGTGTTCGGCGTGGAACGTGTCAAGTCCCCGCGACACCGCCGCTTCCAGTGTCGTGCCGTCTGCGCGCAGCGCGTCTATCGCGTGGAACAGCTCGACCGCCTGCTGGCCCGCGCCGCCGTGCACATCATCCAGGACATTCACCGCCGACGCCAGCGCGCCGTTGAGCGGCAGGCCGCAACTGACGGCCATGCGCGCGATCGCGATCGACGGCGCATGAGGGCCGTGATCGACCGAGGCCACCAGTGCCGCCTCCAGCAAGTCGGCATGCGCGCGCGGCGGGCGCTCGCCGCGTACCATCAGCCAGATCATTTCCGCGAAACCGACATTGCCGATCAGCTGCTCGATCGGATAGCCGCGCGCTTCGATCGAGCCGGGCCGGATGTTGATAATGGAAGTGCTCCAGTATTCGGCAGCCGCCTCGGCGAAATTTTCCGTTTTGGAATTCATATCGTTCCTTTTTGACGCAACGCGTCGATCTGTTCGGTACTGTAGCCCATCCGTTCAAGATGCGTGTCGGTATGTGCGGACAGCATGGGTGCGGCCGAGGCCGGATGCGGGTCTCCGTCCGACATGCGAAAGCCGCAGCGCGTCAGATGCTGGCGTCCGGTCGGCGTGTCGAAAGATGAAACGAAGTGGCGCTGCGCAATGTGCGGATCGCCCAGAATTTGCGGTACCGTCATGACCTTGCCGGCCGGTACGCCGGCATCGACCAGCAGTTGTTCCCATTGCGCCGCACTGCGAGTGCGCAGCGCATCTTCGAGCTCATCCTTCAATGCCTTGCGATGGATTTTCCGGTTCTGCCGGTCGGCGAAGCGATCGTCGTCGATCAGGTCGGCCCGGCCCACCAGCCTGCACAGCGTGCGGTATTGCTTGTCTTCGTTGGCTGCGATGTTCAACAGACCGTCGCCGGTTTTAAAAGTGCCGGACGGCGCCGCGGTGAAATTTTCATTGCCCATCGGCGTGGGTTCGACGCCGACATTCAGATAGTTCGACACCACCCACCCCATCGTCGCCAGCGTCGATTCGAGCATCGACACGTCGATCATGCGGCCGCCGCCGCCGGCGCGCGATTGCACCAGCGCGGCGCAAATCGCGAACGCCGCCGTCAGGCCGCCGATCGTATCCGATGCCGGATAGCCGACGCGCAGCGGTGCGCTGCCGGCATCGCCGGTGATGCTCATGACGCCTGCGATACCCTGGATGATCTGATCGTAGGCGGGGCGAGCCGCCATCGGCCCGTCCTGGCCGAATCCCGAGATGGCGCAATAAATCAGCGCCGGGTTGATCGCCGCCAGTTCCTCATAGCCCAGGCCGAGACGCGCCATGACGCCCGGCCTGAAATTTTCGAGCACGACATCCGCGTCGCGCACCATGCGCAAAAAAATCTCCTTGCCTTCATCGTGTTTCAGGTTCAGCGTAATCGATTGTTTGCCGCCATTGACCGCAACGAAGGAGGTTCCCATGCTCCGCGCTGCGGCAGCCGGATCCGCGCCGAGCTGTCGCGCCAGATCACCGGTTACCGGCTGTTCGATCTTGATCACTTCGGCGCCGAGCAATGCCAGCTGGTAGCCGCAAAACGGCCCGGCAAGAACGTTCGATAAATCGAGGACGCGAACGCCTGCGAGAGGAAATGTCATGGAGTTCTCCGATTGGATTGCGGTAAAGCTGGACGGCTATGCCTGCTGTCGTAGCACTTCAGGCGGTTCCGATTGACGCGGGCAAGACTTGACGAAATAGCGTGATTGCGTGTTGCGTGGAGCACGAATTTATTCCGACTGTCTGACAGCAAATATGAACATCCTGCCAGAAAAGATTTTCCCGAAAGCTCTTGCCTGCGTCAAGCGCGCATTTGCCATGCAGGTAATGCTTTGCTATATTTCCACAGACTTAGGGCCTATTTCAGTAGGAAACAGCCCCGCCGATGATTCAAGCCAGCTCGGAAAAAACGACGCTGCTTCATCGTGCCGATGTTTTTCCGCCTCTTTCCTGTTTGAGGACACTCGTTTTGACGACATTTATAAGAATGCAGGAATCCAATACCCTGCGCAACAAGGCATTGCCATCCATCGCTCCTCAACTCGAAAGCCGGTCATGAAAATAGCGATCCTGGACGATTACCAGAACGCCGTACGTTCGCTGGAATGTTTTTCGAAGCTGGCCGATCATGACGTAACAGTCTGGACCGATCATACAAAAAATGCCGACACGCTTGCCGCGCGCCTCGCAGAAACGGAAATCCTGATATTGCTGCGCGAGAGGACGCCGATAACGGCGCAGCTGCTGGAAAGACTGCCCAATTTAAAACTCATTAGCCAGCACGGCGTGACGCCGCATATAGACGTCGATGCATGCACCCGCTTGGGCATAGTCGTTTCTTCCGGACAATACGCGCGCCCTTCATACGCGACCGCCGAGTTCGCCTGGGGCCTTGTCATCAGTGCCATGCGGCATATTCCGCAGGAAGTCGAGCGCTTCAAAAAAGGCGCCTGGCAATCCACCCTCGGGCTGGCGCTGCACGGACGCACTCTCGGCGTGTTCGGATATGGACGGATCGGAGCGCTGCTCGCCGGCTACGGCAAGGCATTCGGCATGCGCGTGCTGGTCTGGGGACGGGAAAGCACGCAAGGCAAGGCGCGCGCCGATGGCGTCCAGGTAGCGGCGAGTAAAAAAGCATTCTTCGAGCAATCGGATGTGGTATCGCTGCATATCCGGCTGACCGATTCCACGCACGGCATCGTGACAGCCGACGATCTGGCGCTGATGAAGCCGACGGCGCTGATAGTCAACACCAGCCGCGCGGCACTGATCGAGCCGGGCGCGCTGGAGCAGGCGTTGCGGGCAGGCCGGCCCGGCATGGCCGCGGTGGACGTGTACGAGGAAGAACCCGTGCTGGGCGCCGCACATCCGCTGCTGGCGCTCGACAACGTCGTGTGCACGCCGCATCTGGGCTATGTCGAACGGGATTCCTACGAATTCGGATTCGGAAAGGCGTTCGACCAGGTTATTGCCTTCACCAATGGAGCGCCGGTGCATGTGGTCAATCCGGAGGTTCTCGCCGGCAATCGGCAGCAGTCTGGCAGTTCCGATCGCCGCTAGCGGCAGCGCGTCATGCAATCTAAAAGTTTTGGTTCGCTGAGCCTGGTTTCAGCTATCCGGAGCCGTTCGTCCCGGGGCACCCCTTGAGGGTGTAAGTAGCGCCAGCGTATCGAAGCTACCTCGCATGTGCAACTAATTGAGTAAAAGTTCGGTTTTGTGAACAAGATAATCGGGGATTGACCGAAATTCATTTTCGCGCTGACTGAACTGGCTGCGCTGCACATCTTTCACCGGGTATTCCGTCGCCGCCCCGCAGTAATGCCTGAGCCATACTCAGGCATCCCATCAGGAATGGCAAGGAACAGGAATTGAGCAAGCAGCAGAGCCAATTTGCCTGCTGCTGCAGTTGGCAGAGGGCCGCAGCAGCTACTTCGTGTCCGTCGAACTGACCTTGTCAAAATAACCGGACTCTATGAACCGCAGCCAGAGACTCCCCACCACCTTGATGCTGTCCTGCGTAAACAGATAGTGGTGGAAATCCTCGACCCTTGCCACCTGGTACCTGGCAGTGTACGGCTCCATGATCGCGCGCGTGGCATCGACCACGGGGGGCGGCAATGCCTCGTCCAGGGTGCCGTTCATCTCCAGCGCCGCAACCGTCTTCAATTCCTTGGGCGGATACGAGACATCAATGAAATCCTGGACCAACCGGACAAATCCTTCTTTTTTATATTCGGCCGGCAGAAAATCGGACAGCCAGAGGCGCATGGCCATATCGCCGAGTGCGCCGCTGTTGAAGAACATGGTCGGGTCCTCCACGCTCTTGAACCGCGGATTCTTCAGCGCATGCTGCCACCAGATATCCCTCGTCTCTTTCGGCACGTGGCGTGTGTAGAAGGTGAAGTCCTTGGTTCCGCGCTCACGGACCCGCAGAGCCGATCTGTCGTAGGGCCAGTCGAAATTGCCCGCTTTTGCGCGGCTGTGAAAAAATGCGACTCCCGTACTGCTCGTGCCCCAGCCGAGATAACCGTCCGGGGTCACGTATTTGGCGAGCGGCCAGAGAAAGGCGCCGCCGGTCGACATTCCCCAGTAGAGGAGAAGGGATTTCTTGCGCTCTGCCGGAGGAAGCGCATGTTCGACCGCCTTCCGATATCCTGTGAGCAGCGTCACGGGGTTTGCGGCAAGCATCTGCCGGTAAAACTCCGTGCCGGGTTTAGGTACCCGCACGTATTCACTGTCCGTCGGGCTCGATGCGCCCGAAATTGGCTGGACGGTATAGTCGTCCGGGGACCAGTGAGCCTTCTGGTCCCGATTGAACATGGGCATGCGTTGCGCCAGCGGTACGTCTTTCCAGGAGCCGGTGCCGTCGCTTGCGAGGAAATTCCAGCGGCCTACCCGGGTCGGTGCGATGAAGGTGATGCCCCGTTTGGCCAGCCACGGGCCCATGCCCTCCTTGCCCTCGACCGTCTCGATGAAGTCCATCCCGTATTCGCTGCCGGCCTCGCCGGCGACCACCACGATCTTCTTCCCTTTGAAGAGGCGGGGACGCTCGGGGTCGAGCCGTATGACTACCTGTGTAAATTTCTTGCCGTATGAATTGAAATCAATAAATTCTATTTTGGGGGTGTAGCGGCTTGTCTCGGCATAGTCGTTCGTCGCCAGAATTTCGGCCACTCCCGCTTTTCCGAATGTGCCGTTGTCCTTCGGCAGGTCCCATGCGGCAGCCGTTCCTGCGCCAAGCGCCAGGGCCGCTGCGATCAATCCAGCGGCAAGCAAATTTGGTTTAACCATTTCTCCCCCTTGTTCCGGTGGCCAGGAAATCCGGCCGTCCCGCGATGTCGCGTTCAAAGCACTAAACATTATTATTTATTGTGAGTATTCGACTTCGCTTGAAAAGCAAAGTCGAAACCAGTATTACCTCGCCTTTTTGCCAATGACTTCCTGGAATGTTTTTACCCACTGTTCTTGCCGGTCCAATGCGAACGTCGGGTCGATGAATTTAAGCGGGATACCGCTGACATGCGAGCCGATGTTTTTGCTGGTCGCAACATACTTTAAATTGGCCAGATGCTGCTGGCCCTCGCTCAGCATGAAGTCATAAAACAGCGCCGCAGCGGCGGGATGGGGCGCTTTCCTGGTCATCGCGATGGTGCTGAATTGCGCAACGACAGGCTGTATGGTGAACATTTCGATCGGGGCTCCCTTCAGTTTTAACTGCTCTGGATTCCAGCTGTACACCGTCAGCGCAAGCGGCACCTCTCCCGACGCGGCCAGAGTGGCCAATAGCGAATGTCCTTTGCGGACCGAAACGCCATTGGTGGCAACGATATCGTTAAACAGTTTTATCCCCTGCTTCTCCCCCAGCGTATCGACCAGGGTGTTGAACCAGCCATGATCCTCGGCCTCGATGCCCAAACGTCCTTTCCATTTGGGGTCGAGCAAGTCTTGATAGGTTTTCGGGAGTTCTTCTTTTTTTACCTTGGTGGTGTTGTAGGCTCCGGAAAAGACATCGATCGTGATTCCGACCCATTCCTTGTGGGCAGGGCTGGCCTGGGGTATCAGGTCCTTGAGATAAGGAGATCTCACTTCCTGCAATAGCTTTTCCCGGTGCGCCGCTTCATTTTCAGGCGCATTGTTCTGCACGATATCGACATCGAACTTCCCGCCGCGGGCTTCGGTCGCGATTCGCTGCAGCACGTTTTCCGAACCGGAGCGCCAGGCTTTGACTTTAATGCCATATTTTTTGGTAAAGGCCTCCATGACGATAGGCAGGTTCGGATACACGTGATAAACCGAAAGCTCTCCCTCTTTCCTGGCTGCTTCCACCAAACGTTCATGACGGTCGTTTCCCTGGTACAGCGCGATTTCACTTGCCGACGGCGGGCCTTTGCCCGGCTCGGCGGCGAACGACGGGGCGTGGCTGGCGCCGATCAATATCATCAGCGCGGAAAATTTTATTAAAAACTTGGTCATGCATGTCTCCTTGATCTACACATTGAAGGTAAAAATTTCTTATTATTTTGACTGCCGATAGCCTGTTAATAGCTCCTTTGAAAAACAACGAACGGGGTTCATTCCGTCATCAAGACGCCGCGCAACGCAATGCCTTGCGGCGCAGATATTCGAAATTGATGGTGTACTGCTCCGGCCGGGTAATGTTGTACTGGAGCTGCTGGATGTAGTCCGGTGAAAACATTTCGCCGATCCCGCCCGCCGCTTCCGCCAGCAGCTGGATCTGGCATGCGTTGTCGAGCATGATCGCCAGGATAACCGACTCTTCCACCGAGGCGCCGACCACGGCAACGCCATGGTTGCGCATGAACGTGGCTTTGCACGAGCCGAGCGCGCGCGCGACGCCGGCGCCCATTTCCTTGGTACGGATCAGATCGATGGTATCGGTGTAATAGGGCACCCCGTCGGCGAATGCGACGCTCGGCTGGCTGATCGGCTTCAACTGCCGGCCGGTTGCGGACAGCGCGACCGCATACGTCGGGTGGGTATGGATGACGCTCATCACATCCGGACGTGCCTTGAAGATCTCCGAATGGATAAAGACTTCGCTGTGCCGCCGTCCGCCGCCGCCCACCTTTTCGCCCTCGAGATTGCAAATGACGATGTTCTCCATCGTTATCTCGTCGAAGCCGTAGCTGTGAGGCTTCATGAAGAAACGGGACGGGTCTCCGGGTACGCGCACCGATACATGGCCGCGCGTCAGGTCGCCCTGGCCTTCAGCCTCGAGGACACGGCCCGCGTCGATGATTTTCTGTTTCGCTTCTTCCGTGCTCATGATTTTTTGTTCATTCTTCACGATGTCTGTCCTTGATTCAAGATTGATGAATAGCGGGCGGCCTCATTTACAATGGGCGGCCTCATTTTCGACCTTCCGCTGCAGCCAACTCAGTACAGCGACTGCTCCTCGCCCTGTTTTTCGCTGCCGCGAGCAGGCTTGACGGCACGCTGCACATCCATCTGGACGCGCTCCGGATCAAAGATTTTGACCAGATCCTGCGCAATCGGCGAATATTTTGCGTGGGTGCGAAGCATGAAACTCGCAAAACCGTCGCTGTTGTGGTGCTTTTTCTTTTCATTCGGCAAATCGATTCGCTGATTGCGCTTCTCGTCGCGAACAACGCCCATCGGATCTTCGCCCTGTTCCATTTTCTTCAGTTCGCGTTTCAGAACGCGCCGGTACATTGCAATACCCTTGTCCGAAGCGCCGAGATTTTCCGAGGTGCGGTCGGCGATCGTGCCCTGGGTAATCCACGCCATCATGTCCTGGCCATCGACGTTGTCCACGATGAATTCGCCGTTCTTGTCCTTGAACGGCACGTCGTACACATGCACCCGGTCGGTCAAGTGCGCGGGAACGGTCATTCCCTTGGGCGGGACATAAGCGTTGTACCAGAGATGCATGGTGTGCTCGTTATCGACCGGTACGCGCATCTGGAACGAGTAATAGCGTGCCGCCTCGTCGCCGTTGCCGACCGCGAGTATGTTCGGGAACAGGATCGGGTGACCGGTGCGCCAGTCGTCGGAATCTTCCGAGTGGCCGGCGAGCAGACGGTGCTTGGTGATCCCGAACTCGAATTCCTTGAAGTCGATTTTTTCGTGGCGGGCACTGATCGCGACCTTGATGCCTTCCTGTTCTTTCTGGAACTCATAATGATGGCCGTGCAGCCACTCGGTATGGATCGGGTCCAGCGAATTTTCCATGATCTGCAGCCAGTTGATCGGCAGCAGCGCACGTCCCATCATCCGGATCGTGCCTTCCGCGACAAAGCCATCGAAGCGCGGCAGCAGCGGCACGGGCTGCGGCCCAAGGTAGGCGAACAGCAGGCCGCCAAGCTCCTGCACCGGATAGGCATCCGTCGAAACCTTGTCGCGGAACGCAGGATTATCGATTTCGTTGGGCTGGTTCAGGCACTTGCCCTGCGCACTGAATTCCCAGCCGTGATACGGACAGCGTATTCCATCCCTGGTAGGGATGCCATGGGCGAACGAAGCGCGCCGGTGCGGACATTGCTCTTTGATGAGACCGAGACGCCCCTGCCGGTCCTTGAACAGAACCAGGTCTTCTCCGAGCAACCGCACCCGCCTGGTCCAGGCATTTTCCATTTCGGAGGCCGCCCCGATCGGCTGCCAATACCGGCGCATCAGATTGCCCATGGGAGTTCCGGGGGTAATTTGTGTCAAAAGTTCGTTTTGCTCGGCAGTCAGCATTTGTATGTCTCTCCTAATGAGTTGATTGATTTGCAAGCCGCCAACGCACTTGGGGCTCGAGGCATTTGAAATAGCTTAATACTTAGGTACCATAGATGTCAATTGCCGGGCACGATACCCTTGTAAAACTCTAAATTCGGCCACAAATCGTGAAATTCGCTGAATTGCCAGCCTGTTTGCGGTATATTTGCATATATATTGACTGCTGATTTTTCGGCTGAGTGTATTGCGACGCACGGAAATAACCGAGATAACTTAGGTACCTAAGTGAGAAAGACTACGATGGCTTTACCCACTATAACCACGCGGGCAGGCGCATGAGCGCACCGGACGGCAAAATCGGCCGGGAAGTCCTGCCGGCGGCGCCGGTATATTGGAGGCAGGCAGTATCCAGCGAGCGCTTGGCGCATTTGATCAAGATTGCGTACAGAGGCTTTTCGCGCGGGTTGCAAATGAGGCTGCGCAAACACTCGGTGCTGTACGGACACTGGACGCTGTTGCGCATTCTTTGGCAAACCGACGGAATTACGCAGCGGCAACTCAGCGAACAGGCCGGTGTGATGGAACCCACGACCTTCGCCGCGCTGCAAACGATGGAGAAACTGGGCTACATCACACGCCAGAAAATGGGCAAGC
The DNA here is from genome assembly GCA_035995725.1 of Burkholderiaceae bacterium. Lineage (GTDB taxonomy): Bacteria > Pseudomonadota > Gammaproteobacteria > Burkholderiales > Burkholderiaceae_D > JAQGLW01. Next base: position 52,908 of record DASYKE010000069.1, read on the forward strand.
AGGTGCGGATATTCGTGACGCCGAAAGGCGCCGCGCTGAAGAACGTCATCGTTCCGGCCGCCGAGGAGGTCAATCATATTGCGCTGTCCGGCATTCCGCCGGACGATCTCGCAGCGACACGCCGCACATTGCTGGCCATGATCGGAAACCTTTCCGCCGACGAACTGGCATGGCTCGAAAAGGAATTCAGCGCGTCTTCCATGCAGGACGATGAAGCGGCTGCCAGCAACGACCCGATATGATCAATCGCTCAAGCGCTTCGGCATCGGCCGTGGTCCGGATCGGCATCGTCGGGCTGGGCGCTGCGGGACGCGCCTTCATTCCGGCCATTCTGGCGCATCCGGGGCTCAAGCTGGCGGCGGTTGCCGAACCGGTGGCCGAGGTGCGCGCCAGTGTCGCCGGTGAACTCGGTGTCACCGGCTACGACAGCGTGCAGGCCATGCTCGGGCATTCGGGGCTGGACGCCGTCTATGTCGCATCGCCGACGGATTTGCATCCCGAGCATGTCGCGCTGGCATGCGCCGCAAAAAAGCACGTGCTGGTGGAAAAGCCGATGGCGGTGCAGCTCGAGCAGGCGAGGGCGATGATCGCGGCAGCCGAGCGGGCTGGGGTGGTGCTTGTCGTCGGCCATTCGCACAGTTATGACCTTCCTATACAGCGGATGCGCGAAATCATCGCGGGCGGCACCATGGGCCATGTACGCATGGTCAATACCTGGTGTTACACCGACTGGATCTACCGTCCGCGCCGTGCCGATGAGCTCGATACCAGCCAGGGCGGCGGCGTGACGTATCGTCAGGGCTCGCACCAGTTCGACATCCTCAGGTTGCTGTGCGGCGGCATGGTGCGCAGTGTCAGGGCGAGAACTTTCAATTGGGATCCGGATCGGCGCGCGATCGGCGCTCATGTCGTTTTTCTCGACTTCGCGGATGGCGCGGCGGCAACTGCCGTTTATAACGGATATGGCCGTTTTTCCAGCATGGACTTGGGTTTCAATGTGTCGGAATGGGGCTTTATGCAGCCGCCGGAAAGCAGAGCGCCGGTTCACCGTCCGTCGTCCGCTGTTACGCCCGAGGATGAACTCCGCGCCAAGCAGGCCCGCGCCAAGAATGCGATCCCGGGAAGCGCGCCTTATCAGCCATTCTTCGGACTGACGCTGGTGAGCTGCGAACGCGGAGACATACGGCAATCGCCGCGCGGTTTGTACCTCTATTCGGACCAGGGACAGACTGAAATCGAATTGCCGCCGGACCGCTCGCCGCGGGATCTCGTCATTGCCGAATTCTACGACGCCATTACGGGCAAGGCATCTGCATTGCACGACGGCAGATGGGGGCTTGCCAATCTCGAAGTCTGCAACGCCGCGATCGCGTCATCCATCAGCGGCCAGGACGTCGTGCTGAACGAGCAAGTTCCGGTTCCGGTGCAGTAACGAAGCTTGAGGACGATATTATAAAGATGGCACGGGAAGTTTTACTGGAGGAAGGAATGACCACAGGCATTGAGATGAGCGAGCCGGGCAAAGAGCAGATGATTTCGCTGGAAGTTCGTCGAAAGACCGAAATCGCGCAGCAGATATTTCTGTTTGAACTGATGCGGGCGGACCATCAGGAGCTGCCATCGTTTACCGCCGGGTCCCATCTGCTGGTCCAGACTCCCGGCGGACTGTTGCGCCGCTATTCGCTGTGCAATGCCCCTTCCGAACGAGACCGCTACATGATTGCCGTGAAGCGGGATGCGGAGGGTGGCGGCGGCTCGATCAGCATGGTGGATCAGGTAGCCGTCGGCGACCTGTTGCGCGTCTCGCCGCCGCTGAATTATTTTCCTCTGTCCGCCGAAGCCACGAGTTATCTGTTGATCGCGGGAGGCATCGGCATCACGCCGGTTCTGTCGATGATGCATGAGCTCATCGCGAAAAAAGCCGATTTCAAGCTGGTTTACTGTACGCGGTCCCCGGAAACCACCGCGTTCCTCGACGAATTGTCCGCGCCGGAACTGGCTGGGCAGATTCTGGTTCACCACGATCATGGCGACCGGGAGCGTTCCCTCGCGATCGCGCCGCTGGTGGCGCAGCGGGCCGGCGGCGCGCACGTCTATTGCTGCGGCCCTCGTCCGTTGATGCAGGCGGTACGCGATGCGACCAGGCACTGGCCGTTCTCTGCAGTGCATTTCGAGGATTTCGGCACCAGCGCGCAGCCGCAGCAGGACGGAGAAAAGCCTTTCACTGTCCGGCTCGCCCGCAGCGGGGTGACCGTCGAGGTGGCTCCAGGGGTAAGCATTCTCGAAGCTTTGCGCCGCCGTGACATCGCCGTCCCGAGCTCATGCGAAAGCGGCACTTGCGGTTCCTGCCGGACCGGGCTGCTTGCCGGCGTGGCAAATCATTGCGACTTCGTTCTGGACGACGATGAACAGGATCAGGCCATCATGATCTGCGTGTCGCGTGCACGGTCCGAAGAACTCGTGCTGGATCTGTGACCCGGGCGCAAAAGCCTATTTCAGCAGGAAAATTTCAGCAAGAAACAGTCCCGCGATATCGCGCTCCGGCCATTCGCAAAAGAAACATGCGCCTAGTGCGCGCCTCCCGCATCCGCCGGCGCGCCGGATCTGCTCGGCTTGGTCAGCCAGACCAGCCCGATCAGCGCCAGGAACAGCACTGCCGATATCCAGAAAATGTCGGCGACCGCCATCGTGCTGGCTTGCACGCTCAAGGTTCGCTCGATCACCGCCCATGCGCCGGATTCGGGCAGACCCTGGGCAGTAAGTGCCTGCATCGTCTGTACGAAAGCCGGGTTTTGCGGGTTGGTATGCTCGGCCAGTTGCGCATGATGCAGCGCAGTGCGGCTATCCCACAAGGTCGAGGTGATCGACGTGCCCATTCCGCCGAACATGATGCGCACGAAATTGGACAGCCCCGCCGCCGCCGGTATTTTCTGGGGAGGCTGGCCGGAGAGAATGATCGACGTCAGCGGAACGAAGAACATCGCCATCGCTGCGCCCTGGATGACCGTGGGGATTATCAACGTGATTGCATCGACCTCCGGCGTGAATTGCGCCCGCATGTAAAATACCAGTGCAAATATGGTGAACGCACCGGTGGCAAGAATGCGCGGGTCCTTTTTTTGTACCAGTTTGCCGACTATCGGCGACAGGATGATGGCGAAGATTCCGACCGGCGCCATGATCTTGCCGGCTTCGGTGGCGTTATAGCCGAGCTGGGTCTGCAGCCATAACGGCAGAATAACCAGGCTGCCGAAAAACAGGCCGTATGCGACCGAAATGGCAATGACGCCGCTGCTGAAATTTCGGCCCTTGAAAAGGGACAGATCGACCACCGGGTGGTCGTCGCCCGATTCCCAGACGATGAAGTAGATGAAGCTGACCACAGCGATCGACGCCAGTATGACGATTTCGCCGGAGCTGAACCAGTCCAGTTCCTTGCCTTTGTCCAGCATCAATTGCAGGGAGCCGACCCAAAGGACCAGCAGGACCAGTCCGACTTTATCGATCGGCAGACGCACGATAGCCGACTCGCGCTCGCGGTAGATCGACCAGGTGGCCCAAGCGGCAAACAGCCCGATCGGGATATTGATATAAAAAATCCATGGCCACGTGTAATTGTCGGAGATCCAGCCGCCCAGCAACGGTCCCATGATCGGCGCAACCAGCACCGTCATTCCCCAGAATGCGAGCGCCATGCCGCTTTTGGCAGGCGGATAACTCGATAGCAAAAGCGCCTGCGAAAGCGGGATCATCGGTCCGGCGACTGCGCCTTGCAGGATGCGCGCGGCGATCAGTATTTCGATACTCGGCGCGATGCCGCATAGAAATGACGCCATCACGAACAGCAGGATGGATGCGACGAACAGGCGCACCTGGCCGAAGCGCATAGTCAGCCAGCCGGTCAATGGCACCGAGATCGCGTTGGCCACGGCAAACGACGTAATCACCCACGTTCCCTGCTGCGGCGATACGCCCATGTCGCCGGAGATCGCCGGGATCGACACATTGGCAATCGACGAGTCGAGCACGTTCATGAATACGGCGAGCGACAAGGCCAGCGTGCCGAGCACCAGTGGCGTGCCTTTGAGCGGCGGCAAGGCCGGTTGGGGACGAGCGCTCATGGACAGTTTCCAGTCTGGTGATTTACAAAAATTTGGACAAGAGATAGAAGCATCGAATGCATTGCGTCTTATTGCCTGGCCGGCGCGGAGCCATTCCCGCTATTGTCGGCAATGATGCGCGCGACAAGCGCATCGGCTTCCTTTCCCTCGGCATCGAATACCGTGGTCTTGTAAGCCGGCTCCGTGCGCGCCACCGCAGCAGTGGTCAGCGATGTCCCCTCGGCACGCGCGATATCGACCTTGACCTGCATCGACAAACCGATGCGCAGGGGCTGTGCCGCCAGTTCCTTGGGATCGAGTGCAATGCGCACCGGCAGGCGCTGCACCACCTTGATCCAGTTGCCGGTGGCATTTTGCGCCGGCAATAGCGCGAACGCGGCACCGGTGCCGGGAGCCAGTCCGGCTACCTTGCCGTGATACACAGTATCGGACCCATACAAGTCGGAATGCAAAATCACCGGCTGGTCGATACGCATCCGCGCAACCTGCACTTCCTTGAAGTTGGCATCGACCCATAACACGTTGAGCGGTACGATCGACAGTAGCGGCATCCCGGGTCCCACCCGCTGCCCGACTTGCACCGAGCGCTTGGCGACATATCCGGTGATCGGCGCAGGCAGCGAGGTGCGGACATACGTCAGATAAGCGGCTTTCAGCTGCGCGGCCGCACGCTGGACATTCGGATGCTGGGCCACTGAAGTGCGGTCGGTCAATACCTGGTTGGATGCCAATTGTTCGCGGGTTGCCAGCAGCGCCGATTCCGCAGTCTGCAACGCAGTGCGCGCGTGCTCGATTTCTTCCCTGGACACGGCGCCGGTGCCCGCCAGTTCCTGCCGGCGCGCCAGATCGGCACGTGCGCGCGCCACATCGGCAATGCGTGCCGCGACGTTGGCATTCAGCGCGCCGTTGTTGACATACAGCGTGCGCACTTCGCGTACCGTTTGCGCCAGTTGCGCCTTGGCCTGTTCCAGCGCGATTTTCGCATCGCTGCGGTCGAGTTCGATGATCGGCTTGCCGGCTTGCGCCAGTTCGGTTTCATCGGCATAGATCGCCACTACGGTTCCTCCCACTTGCGGCGTGACCTGCACCACGTTGCCAGCGACATAGGCATCGTCGGTACTTTCATAGTGGCGCGCGAAAATCGCCCACCAGATGCCGTATGCGATCAGCGCGAGGACCAGTACGATGGTGACCAGGATCATCATGCGGCGGCGCTTGCCATTGGCCTTGGGAACAGCTTGAGTAGTTGAATCAGGTGTATTCATGATGCGGACGGGGCAGGAGTGGGACGATTCGATCGGGTGGAATTGCTGGTGGCGCCGGCAGTTGGTTCGAGGCCTTGTGCAGCGGCATCGAAGCCGCCGCCCAATGCCTTGATCAGGCCGATGCGCAAATCAATGCGCCGCGCCCGGGAGTCCAGTTCGGCTTTGCGCTGCATGAGCCAGGCCATTTCGGTCGCCAGCGCGGGCAGCATGTTGGTGGTGCCGACCCGTTCGCGTTGCTGCGCAAGCTCGAGGCCGTTCGCCGCCGCTTGCGTGGCGGCGTGCAGATGCTCATTCTGGATTTCGGCGGCACGCATTGACTGCACCTGATCCGCCACTTCATGCAATGCATCGGCCAGGGTCTGGTTATAGGTTGCGACGGCGGCATCGTAAGCGGCGACCCGGCCTTTCAACTGTGCACGCAAATTGCCCGTCTCAAATACCGGCACGCTGATTGCCGGACCGATGCCGGCGATTCGGCTGCCGGTCTGCAACAGATTCGACAGTCCCAAGCTGGAAAAGCCGGCAAACGCGAGGAGATTGACGTTCGGATAAAACTGCGTCCTGGCGGTATCGACGTCCCCTTGCGCAGCTTCCACCCGCCAGCGTGCGGCAACGATATCGGGGCGCCGCCCCAGCAAGGTCAGCGGCAGTTCATCCGGCAGCGCGATGACGGCTTCCTGCGGCAGCTCGGGCCGGGCAATGCGTTGTCCGCGATCGGGGCCTTGCCCCATCAATGCGGCAATCTGGTTGCGCGTCAGCGCGATCGCTTCCTGCCATTGCGATTCTTCGGCACGCAAGCCGGCCAGTTGCTGCAGCGTCTGCTGGTGTTCGTTTTGGGTATCTAGGCCGGCGGCAAATCGCAGCTGGGTCAGATGGTCGATCTTTTGCCGCACGATCAATTGTTGTTGGGCCAGATCCAGCTGTGCATATTGGCGTGCCAACTGGATCCAGGCGCGCGCGATGGAAGTCGTCAGCACCAGGCGCGACGTATATTGTTCCGCCTCGGCGGCCTTGCCCTGCGACAGTGCGGCACGCAGTTCCGCCGCATGCCTGCCCCAAAAGTCGAAGTCGTAGAAAAAATTTAGCGTCAGCTGGTTGTCGGACTTGTATGCCCCGGCCAGTGGCGGCGGAAATATTCCATTTTCGGAAAAACGCTGGTAGGTGCTCTTGAAATTCGCTTCGGCGCTGGGCTGGGCTGCGGCGCCCGCCGCTTCCGCCACGGCCCTTGCTGCGGCGACGCGGGCGGCCGCGACCTGCAATCCGGGATTGCCCGCCAGCGCTTCGTCGATCAGTGTTTGCAGCGGTGCGCCGCCGATACTTCCGGCCCATGACAGGCCCGGCCATTGCCCGCCTTGCGCGGGAAGCGAATCGCTTGCCGCATAATCAGCCGGCGTGCGGGCATGGGCGGCACTGTCGATGTCTTTGAAACTGGCGCAGGACGCCAGTAGCAGCGCAGTGGCGCTCGCAGCGAGGAACCGTTTGGATACAGTCGGCGCGGGCGCCATCAGTCGTGGAGCAGGAAATTTCATAAGGCGTGAATGATCGTTTCAGCGGTTTTCGTACCAGGGTAAATACGCTGTTTAAAGTGGTTTACCGATGGTTTCGGCATCATCGACAGTGGCTTGATTGGCAAGAAGCTTGCGCAACAAACTTCTTAATAAATCCAGCTCTTCCGTGCTGAATCCGACAAAATTGCGATTGAGCACAGCCACATAAATCGAAGGAAGTCGCTGCGCCAGCCCTTCGCCATCCGATGTCAGGCACAAATTGATGACGCGCCGGTCATCGCCTCTTCGCACACGCAAAATCAATCCGCGTTTTTCCAGGCGGTCGATCATCCGTGTCATGGAAGCCGAGTCGATATACAGTTCGCGCGCCAAGTCGGCCGCGGTCGAATACTTGCCGGTCGATAACATCAACACAATGCTGCCTTGCGCATGGGTAATGCCGTATTCGACAAGGGCCACATCCAGCGATTTGGCCAGCATGGTCTTGGCACGGCTAAGCAAATAGCCAACGCTATCCTCAACCTTGTAGTGTTCAAGTGAAAACGTTTCTTTCGATGTAATCATAATGGCAGCCATGGCAATAATTGCCTAGGCAGTTATTTTAACGTACATCAATCTTTTGTGCAGATGTTGCAATGTTCATGGAAAAAGCCGGCTGATCGTGGATGTATCAGAATGAATGGCGGGCCAACCTGCCGCTCCGAGCCGAGCGAAGACCGCTTCGTGCAGCGCTATAGTGGTATTGACTGCGACAGAAAAATTAAGATCGCAAGCGGTGCCGAAGCGGTCACGAAGATAAGAAAAATAAATGCTATCGATTTTTTAACTGCAGCATTGCGAACCTCCAGATGCACAACTATGCTTGGCGCATACGCAGATGCCGTGTTGCATAGTCGACATCGTCGTAGCGGAAAACGCAATATTTGCAGTTAAGCAAGGACTCATAACGCCACTTTATTTCTACTTGGCAATACTGTATTCTGAAGTGTGGGGCATGGCGCGGTATGCGTCGAGTCGTATGGGACGAATAAGTACGAGATGGAACTGAATAGCATGTCCTGATTCCTGGTTTCCCTGGCAGCGCATCGGGTCTACATCGTCCTCTGCCCATCCGTAAACTTGCGAAGCGCGGCACCAGCGTGTCGCAGGAAAAACGAATGAGTGGAAGGTCTTGCAGTCGTTCTATCGCTAAATAGGAAACCTCATGCTGACCAAGCAACTTCAACTAAAAAGCCTTGACGAGTTGACTGCTGAACGGCTCGCTCCCCTGATGGAATTGAAGCCCCAGCTTTTGTTCCTGTTCGCCGCAAGTAAATATTTTCGCGATACGGCGTTGGCCGAACATTTAACGAAGCTGCTGCCGAATTGCGAGCGCATCGGATGCTCCACTTCGGGCGAAATCACCATGCAAAGCGGGTACGAGGACAGTATTTCGCTCACGGCATTACGTTTCGACGACCCGGCTTTTACCGTCGTTACAACCGAATTGCAGGATATGGATGATTCGATGGCCGCAGGCCGGAGAATCAGCGCGCAGCTGCGCAACAATCTGCCGCATACGGTGTTGTTGTTTGCACCGGGCACCGATATAAACGGCAGCCATCTGGTTGAAGGCTTGATTGCCGCGTCGCCGAAAACCAGGATTGCCGGTGGCCTGGCGGGTGACGGTCTCGATTTCAAGAGTACCTTCACGCTCTACAACAACAGAGTCTCGCCCCGCCAGATAGTGGCCGTGGCTTTCATGGGTAAGAATATCGTTGCCAACTTCGGTTCCTATGGCGGATGGCGACCATTCGGCCCCGTGCGCCGTGTAACGCGTGCTGCAAATAATGTTCTCTTTGAACTTGATGGCGAACCTGCACTGGACGTGTACAAGCGGTATCTGGGTAAATACGCCAGCCAGCTTCCTGCGTCGGCTTTCCTGTTTCCATTCTCTATTCTCAATGCTGATCGACAGGAAGCAGGCCTGATTCGCACTATTCTCAAGATCAATGAGTCGGATGGTTCGTTAACCCTCGCCGGCAACGTGCACGATAATGGCTTTTTGCAATTGATGAATGCCAGTACCGACGCGCTGGTTAACGGCGCCGCGACATCCGCCGTCGCCGCGCATGCCGCCATCAAGGGACAGGGATTCGGCCTGATGATCAGTTGTGTCGGACGCAAGCTTGTCATGGGTGGTCGTACCGAAGAGGAGCTGGAGGCGGTGATCGACGAACTCGGCAGCAATCATGCCTATGCCGGTTTCTACTCGTATGGCGAAATCAGCCCGGGCAACGCCGACGTCGGATGTTCTCTTTATAACCAGACCATGGCTGTCACTTTTCTTGGTGAAAAGTAAATCATGCAGCACAAGCTCCTTGCACGTCAGTTGCGCCGCGCCTTCGGTCTGGTTCGCCCGGAAGAGCTTGATACGCTGCTCGGCACATTGCAGGCTGGTGGTGTGGCGGCATTCGTGAATGGTTTCGGCGAACTTTTGCAAGCGATAGACCAAAGTTACCGACAGTACGACCGCGATCTGGATTTGCGTACCCTCAGCCTCGAAATCAGTTCCGATGAGCTGATTGTCGCCAACGACAAGTTGCGTTCCGAGGCCGCACGGCAGCGGCAGGCGCTGCATTCGCTCCAGAGTACCCTGCAGCGCCTGACCGACGGCAAACCGTCTCCGCAGGGTGATGCATTCGATGACGATTTCCTGCTGTTGATGAAAGAGCTGGAGGCTCTGGTGAAACAGCGCGAGGATGCCCGCGACGCATTGGCGGAAAATGAAACGCGTATTCACCGCATTTTGGAAAATCTGCGTGAAGTGGTGTTCCAAATGAATGCCGACGGCATGTGGACTTACCTTAATCCGGCGTGGGAACAGATTACCGGATTCAGCGTGGACAACACTTTAGGTCAGAATGCCTTTTCTTTTGTCCATCCTGAAGACCGCGATCGGGGCATTGAACAATCCATGCTGTTAATCAGCCGGGAAAAGGAGTTCTGCCGGTATCAATTGCGGTATCTCACCAAGGACGGAGGTCATCGCTGGCTGGAGGTTTTCGCTGCGCCGATTGTGGGCGAAAACGGTACGATCGGCGGAGTGAGCGGTACGCTCAACGATATTACCGAACAGAAGGTGGCGCAGGATCAGCTGAGCACCAGCGAAGAGCGGCTCAAGCTGGCTCTGCTGGCGTCGGATACGTCGTTGCTCGATTGGGATTTGACGGAAGCGCATCCATACATCGATCCGAAGTGGGCTGTCGCCCTCGGCTACCATCTGGAAGCCCCGATATTGCTGAATATTGACTGGCTCAAGCAAATCCATCCCGACGACCAGTCGCGCTGGCACGAGCAAATGGCCCAGCACCTGCACCACGAACGCTCCGATCTGGATATGGAATTGCGCTTTGCCACTTGTCAAGGCGGATGGCTTCATGCCTCCTTTCGCGGGAGGATTGTGGCCTGGGATGGCGAAAAAGCCCGTCGTTTAGCCGGTGTATTGCAAGATATCACTGAGAAAAGGCGCTCCGATGAACTGATATGGAAACAGGCGAATTTCGACATATTGACCGGCCTGCCGAACCGCGGGTTATTTCGCGACCGGCTGAATCTGGAAATCATTAAAGCGCAGCGTGATAATGGTCAGATGGCGCTTATTTTTGTTGATCTCGATCGATTCAAGGAAGTCAACGATACGCTGGGGCATGACGCGGGCGACTTGCTGCTGATAGAAGCTGCGCGCCGTATCCAGCAATGTGTGCGCGCATCGGACACGGTGGCGCGCCTGAGCGGAGACGAGTTCACGGTCATTCTGCCGGGCTTGAAAAGCAAGAAAGTCGAATACATAGTTCAGAAAATACTTGACCGTCTGGCCGAGCCCTTCCAAATTAGAAATGAAGTAGCATATCTTTCCGCCAGCATCGGTATCACGCTTTATCCGACTGATGCTACCGAGCCGGAAAGCCTGATCAAAAACGCCGACCAGGCGATGTACGTTGCAAAAAGAGAAGGCCGCAACCGGTTCAGTTATTACACGAGATTAATGCAGGAAGACATACAGACGCGGCTACGGTTAAGCACCGATCTGCGATCTGCACTGGCTACCGGCCAGTTGAAGGTGCATTTCCAGCCGGTATTGGATCTGTCAACAGGATGCATTGTCAAAGCAGAGGCGTTGTTACGTTGGAACCACCCTACGCGCGGGATGGTGCCGCCTGCCAAATTTATCCCTCTCGCAGAAGAGTACGGCCTGATAGATGAAATCGGTGACTGGGTATTCAAGGAGTCCGCATCCTGGTCTGAGCGCTGGAGTAGTCAACTGGGGCAGCCGTTTCAGATCAGCGTCAACAAATCGCCGATCCAGTTTTTGACAAAGGCCAACCGTACATCGTGGCCCAGGCATTTAACGGAATTAGGCTTGCCTGGCAGCTGCATCGCCGTTGAAATAACGGAGGGTCTGTTGCTGAATGCTTCTCCTGCAATTGCCGAGCAGCTGCTGCAGTACAAGGAGGCAGGAATCCAGGTAGCGATTGATGATTTCGGCACAGGCTACTCGTCCATGTCTTATCTCAAGAAATTTCACATCGATTACCTGAAAATCGACCAGTCTTTCGTGCGGGACATGGCAACTGATCCAGGGGACCGGACAATTGTCGAGACCATTATTCTCATGGCACACAAGCTTGGTTTTAAAGTGATCGCCGAGGGGGTCGAGACAACGTTGCAAAGAAACCTGCTTGCTGCGGCCCATTGCGATTTCGCGCAGGGTTATCTATTTTCCCCGGCCGTCTCGCCTGAGGAGTTTGAGAAATTCTTGCATAAACAAGAGCGCCATACCAATCTCAGTCCGATGAAACTGTAAAATTCGCCTGAATGATTTCTGTCGGCATCATAAGATCGCGGATCTGCCGAACTCTTTGGAATTCAGATTGCCGAAATTTCTTTTCAATCACGCATAAGCTTGCGTTCTAAAAATTTCGAGAGCGGTTTGTTTAAGGGCTATGAATTCCGCCGACGTCGTGATATCGACGGCACGGGGTCTAGGTGCAGCGAAGGGCAAAATGTCCGCAATGATGGTCGGTCGGCGTGACAGCATGAGAATGCGGTCCGCCAGATACAATGCTTCCTCCAGGTCGTGTGAAACCAAAACCACCGATAGCGGCTCATCCACCAGCACGGCCTGAAGCCGCTCGCGAATCTGCATTGTCATTTCGTAGTCGAGCGCTGAAAATGGCTCGTCAAGAAACAGTACTTCGGGACGCGTGGCCATCGCACGCATGATGCAGATGGTTTGCTGCTGACCGCCGGACAGCTCATAGGAATATCGCGAGACATCGAATTTGACGTCAAATAAGTCCAGTAGCTGAGCCACCCGCTCTCCGATCGCTTTTTTGCTCCAGCCGCGCAGCTTCATGGGATACTTTACGTTATCGATTGCGCTCATCCACGGAAACAGCGCGTCCCGATAGTTTTGGAACACGTAGCCGATATTCGTTTCCTTAAGCGTCTTTCCGGCAAACAGGATTTGCCCGGCGTCGACAGGAACCAGACCCGCGATCATGTTCATCAAGGTTGATTTTCCACAGCCGTTGGGACCAAAGATAGAGGTGACTTGGTTTTTTGGGAAATCCAGGTTGAGATCCTGATAAAGCGCCTGGCCGGCAAATGATTTGTAAAGTCCGCGAATGGTGATGTGCGCATCGCGCGGCGGCAGTAGAGCGGAAGCGGTACTGAAAAGCGTCTTGTCGCTGACCGCATTCATGCCCGGCCGCTCCAGTGGATAAATTTCTTCTCGAGGCCGAGGAACAACATGTTGAGTCCATAACCGAATATACCGGTCAGCAGGATCGAAGCGTACATATTTTTGATATTGAGTACCTGCTGGGCATCGATAATACGATGCCCCAGACCGGTTTCAGAGCCTATGAACATTTCAGCCACGATCACGATCACCAGGGCGCTGCTGATCCCTGACCGCAAACCGACCATGATTTGTGGAAGGCTTTCCAGCAAAAGGACATCCCGAAAAATTCTGTAGCGGCCGGCTCCCATTACCTGTGCTGCCATCAATCGTGTCTTGCGCGCCTGCATCACTCCGTAAGCGCTTGTAAACAAGATTACAAGAAACGCTGCGAAGCTCGCGATCGCCACCTTATTCATATCGCTGATGCCAAAGATCAGCATGAAGAGCGGAATGAGCGCGCTGGCCGGCGTTGAGCGAAAGAAGTCGATCAGAAACTCGCAAGCGCGATAGAGCGGGGCTGCGCTTCCAAGGAAAACGCCCAGCGGTACGCCCAGTAGAGCCGCCACCACGAATGCCTGGAGCGTGCGCATCAACGTCGCGACCAGATCAATCAACAGCCCGCCATTCGCGAGATGATGAAACATATAGCTCAGCGTGTCAGCAGGAGGAGGCAAGAGAATTGCACTTACCCACTTCGAAGTGACCGCGATATGCCAGATCAAAATCAGAAAGACCGGCCCGCTTAATGGAAGCCAGCGTGAAACATGCCTCGAAAGGGCCGGCATACGGTTACGCTTTGTAAAGCAGTTGCGCCGCGTTGATCTGCTTGTCGAAGACCTTGCGATCGGTAAACAAGTCAAAGAGCTTTTGTATAGCCATGATGTCGCTGTTTTTCACTTCGCTATGCGCGATGAATCCACTGATCGGTACTTCCTGAGCCACATTTCCTTCGAGCGCCGTGTAGCCGGTGAGATGCTTGTTCGCCTGCAGCCCATTTTTTCGCACATAATCGACGCCCGCGCCATACGCTTTGAGAAACCTGGGAACAAGCTCTGCCTTATCCTTGATCGTTTTGGCCGACAGCGCCGCTGCACCGCCGATCCAGGCAATATTCGGGTCGCCTAACGCGTAACGCGATACTACGCCAGCACCGAGCGAGCGTGTCACACCTTGAAGCCGACCGATCACAGCGCTTGGTTCGAGCACATATGCAGCATCAACCTGACCGGAAGCGAGCGCGGGAATCAATTGCCCTATCGGCAGTTCTACAACCTGGAAGTTTGTGTTGCCGCTGCGTTCAAGAATCGTCTTGGCCAGAGTAATGTTGTTGATTCCGGGTCCGCAAGCCACTTTCTTGCCGGAGAGTTCCTTGATCGATTTGATGGATGAGGCAACCGGCACAATCATCTGGTCAAGCACATATTTCTCATTGGCGAAATTAAGACAGACCAGCTTCAGCATTCCGGGCGACAGCGCATCTGCCAATGCTAGCGCGGTAATGGCTACGCCGTTGGCGCAACCGTCGATGCGTCCGGCAATCAGAGCTTCCACGGCTTGATTGGGTCCGGCGAATCGCACCGGCTCGACGTTGACCCCCTCCGCCTTGAACATGCCCTCATTCAGCGCAGCGAAAAACGGCAGCCCCGCTGCAATCGGCCAATACCCTATGAGCAGTTTTTTTTCCTGCGCCGATGCGCTCAATGGCATCCCTGCCGCTGCAATCGCGACAGCGGCGAAAGCAGATTGAAGGAGATCTCTGCGGGAACGATTAAACGGATACATAAGATATTTTCCTGAAATGATTGCCTGTATTCGCTAAGCAACCTGCATGCCATGGCTTCTATTCCGCATATACGGAGGATCACACTCCGGCGCACCATGCCGGACAGACTTGACGCTGCTCCGCACCTCTGCGGTGCATTTTCAATGCGCCTCTGCGGCACTTCTTAATAATGGCGGTGCAAATATTCATCGAGCATTCATCGAGCGCCGCCACTTGTTGATCAGTCCGCCTGCATCACGGTGGATTCAGTGGTTCACCCTTGAAAATAGATGGCACGTCGATTGCATACACACAAGCGACTATTAGACCGAATACCTGCGCCGTATCGCGACTATTCAAGCAATGGCAACACAAGCGGCAGCCACGCCGGGCCGTCCGCGAAACATGAAAGTGCATTGGTACTGCCTCGATGATCGAGAAGATGCCGGCAGCCGGCGCCAAACTGGAAGGGAAAACCGTTACCGATGAACTCGCTTATAGCCGCCTTCACCATGGCTAGCCATCAAATCCAGACTTGGGTACGCGCCATTGAGGGTTTGAAAGCGGCCCTGGCGCACGTTAGCAAGACCAATGTTCGTCAGGTGCTGCATGGACTATAAAGTCTTCGAAGCCGGCAATGTCGTGCTGCAATCGGGCATGACCATGCGCGCTGCCCGAATTGCGTACCAGACCTGGGGCACTCTCAATTCCGACCGCTCGAATGCGATTTTATGGATGACTCCGTTTGCTGCGCACCACACCGACATTGCCTGGATGGTCGGTCCAGGCCAGGCGCTTGATCCCGACAAATATTTCATTATTACGCCGAATCTGTTCGGTAACGGTTTGTCATCATCCCCAAGCAACGCGCAGCCGCCATTCGACGGCATCCGCTGGCCGCATTGCACGGCAGCCGATAATGTCATGGTGCAGCAGCGGCTGTTGCAAGAAGTGTTTGGCATTGAGCGCCTGGCACTCGCGTGTGGCTGGTCAATGGGCGGCATTCAGGCATATCACTGGGCGGCCCTGTTTCCAGATCGTGTAGAACGCCTTGCGGTAATCTGCGGCTCTGCCAAGACATCGCCGCATAACCAGGTATTCCTGGAGGGCGTCAAAGCCACGCTGACCGCAGATGCTGCTTATAGGGATGGCCGCTTTGTCGGCTTTCCTGAGCGCGGTCTGCGCGCATTGGGGCGCGTGTATGCCGGCTGGGCCATGTCACAAACTTTCTATCGCAATGAGCTGTGGCGCGCCACCGGCTGCTCGTCGTTGGAGGACTATCTCGTGTCCCAATGGGAGGCGAACTTCCTGCTGCGCGATCCGGCCAATTTGCTCGAACATCTTTGGACCTGGCAGCATTCCGACATCAGTGCCAATGCGCTTTATAACGGTGACCTCAAGCAAGCGCTTGGTGCAATCGAGGCGCAGGCGCTGATCATGCCGTGCGAGACAGATCTTTATTTCCAGGTTGAAGACAATCGGCGCGAGGTTGCGTGCATGCGTGCCGCGCGCCTGTTGCCGATTCCATCCGAGTGGGGACATCGCGCCGGTATGCCGTTGCACAACCGTGAGGATGCCGGGTTCATCAATGACTCGCTCAGGACCTTGCTGGCCGGCTGAACTGCCGGCTTGTCGAGCCCACCGGAAGTGCTGGCCGGCCCGGGCTCAGTCGACTCTTACTTTCGCGCTCTCGACTACTTTGCCCCAGCTTTGAAATTCCTGCTCGGTCATGCGTGCGAATTCGTCAGCCGGCGTGAACTTCAGTTCGACACCTTGTATTTCCAGACGCTGTTTTAAATCGGGCGCGGCAAGTACGGTTTCGATTGCCCTCGACAAGGTGGCGATGACCGCCGGCGGCGTGCCTCTGGGAACGGAAAAGCCATACAGGTTGTTGGCTTCGAAGCCCTTGACGCCGCTCTCGTCGACCGTGGGCACATTTGGCAGCGATTCCACGCGTTTGCCGGAAGCGACGGCAAGCACGCGCAGCTTGCCGGATTTTATATGCGGCAACGACGCAGGAATGCTGTCAAACATCATGCTCAGGGTGCCCGTGATCAGATCGGGCAATGCCTGCGAACTGCCCTTGTACGGTACATGCAGGACATCGACGCCGGTCACTATCTTGAATAATTCGGATTCGAGATGCGAAAGCGTGCCGGCACCCTGCGAGGCGAAGTTGTACTTGCCGGGAGCTGCTTTGAGATAGCTGACCAGTTGGCCGACATTCTGCACCGGCAGCGATGCCGGCACCACCAGAATATGTGGCACCGTCCCAATGCCCGCAACCGGCATGAAATTCCTGATCAAATGCGCCGGTTGCGCCGGATAAGCCGCTGCAGCGATCGCAAGATTGGTTACCGCGGCCAGATAAATAGTGTAGCCGTCCGGGCTGGATCTGGCGGCCGCGGCCAGACCGATGCTTCCTCCCGCGCCAGGACGATTGTCAACCACGACGGGCTGGTTCAGTGCTTCCGACAGTTTCTGCCCGATGGCACGCGCCAGGATGTCGGTGGCTCCAGCCGGAGGAAATGACACCACGAGCTGGATCGGGCGCTCGGGATAAACAGCATGCGCGCTGCCAGCGAACAGTGCGACTGTCGCAAGGGCGAATGCAGCGAGCACGCGGCGCGCTGCCGTTGGCGGGATAGGACAGGCAAGGGAAATGAGGCCGGAATTCATGTTGTGCTTTCGAAGGAAGGAACGGAATAGGTTCCCGACCGTTAAACGGCAGGCATCAAGCTTATGCGAGCGTTACGTATGCGCGGCGGCATGGGCAACGGCTTCTGCAGTTTCAAGAGGTCGACTGTATTTAAAATTGGCAATTTGCATGCCAGGCGAAATTCGAATTATTTGCTGCAAATAGGGGATGTGTCGTTAAAAAAGCGGATCGACCGCCCTATTTTGTAGCGCTCGGCTGCAGCTTCGCGCCGCATGCTGGCATCCGGTACTGCCGCTGCCGGAGGTGGCATGAACCATGCCAGCGCCGAACACGATGGGCAACAGCATGACCGCTGTCGGGAGTTTGAGTTACCTTGTGTCAGGCACGATTTGCGGTCGTTAATGGGGTTGTTAACTTACGGCTTGATGAATTTGAGGACGAACTCGTCTTTGGGCTGTGGCGGCTCGGGCGTGTTTTTGTCGCGCGGGTCGGACGGGTTGCGCAGGAAGTTGCCTTCGTCAATCAATCTGAACCCGGCCGACTCGACTTCCTTCTTCAGGAAGGCTTCTTCGATACGATGCAGGGTCCCCGATTCGGAGATGCCGGTGCCAGGCCGGCCGGAGTGGTCTGCGATAACATAAATACCTCCGGGTACAAGCGCTGCAAACACCGCCTTGTTCATTTGCGCCCGATCCACACCCATGTGACCGAGGTCATGATAGTTGAACATTAATGTGACGAGGTCAAGTCCGTTCGATGCAACTGTTGCAGGGACCGGATCCTCAAATTTCCGCACGACTGGAATGATGTTGCCGGCCGCCGGATTTTTGGCCCGTTCAGCCAAGACTACCGATGACGGTGGAGGCCCCGCCGGACGCGGCGCTGCTGCCGGAGAGGATGCAGCAGCGGGCGACGCAGTTCCCCCTTCAGTTGCCGCCGGGGGCGGAACATTTTGATTGCGCGGCGCACTTTGTCCGTACACACGTCCAGTGGGACCAACCGCGCGCGCAATGAGTTCGGTCGTATAGCCGCCGCCGGCACTCAAATCCAGCGCAACCATACCGGGCCGCACACCGATGAACGCCAGCATTTGGTCAGGCTTGCGGCGGATATCGTTGGTGCGGTCGGCTGCACGGCGATCCGGACTGGCCAGAATATCGGCAATGCGTTCGTTTGAAAGCTTGTCGGGGCTGGCTGCAGGCGTTGTCGCGCTCATATTTGAGCAGGCGCCGGACATCAGCATAACTGCGGCAAGTATTGCCGTCGAACAATGCGGCTTCAATGCAGCGTAAATCCCGGTGGTCTGTTTCATGGTGGCTCCTCCATTGAATATTAGTCAAATGTACAGTACATCCGGGGAGTTTGCCGATAAGTGCATTAGCCGCCGGCGGCACGGGGTTGTCGCGCCCCGCAGCATGTTTTTTGATGCTTATTTGTAGCCGGCCACCGTGTCAAGAATCTTGGCGACGCGTATTTTTGCATCGCTCGTCGCGGCTGCGTCGTAGCCTACATGCGGGTTCAGCTCGACGCAGGCATCCTTGTAGCTGAACGGCTGTTTTGTTTCGGCGTTAATGAGTACGCCGCCGGATTCCTCGCGAATTGCGCAGCGGCGCACGGTCTGCGCATCTTTCGATACTGCAGGCGGGACAGCGCCAAGCGGATTGTCGAATGAATGCGGCGCATTCGGATATTCGATCAAATCGATATTGCGTCCTGCCGCCTTCAGGCGGGCCGCATAAGTCTTGCACGCGGCGACAGGATTGTAGTCATCCATTGCCCCGCCGAATACCCTGATGGGTTTGTCCGCAACGACGGTATCGTCCATATACGTTGTCGAGCAATCAGGATAGAACGGAATATACGCAGCGAACTCGATGCGGGACTTGTTCCACATCTGGTGAAATCGTTTCAGGCTGGCGTAGAGCGCGGCCTGGCCGCCCCGCGAAAAACCCATCAACACGATTTTCGAGGTATCCACCCGCGGATGCTTCGCGAGGATTTCAAGAGAGCGATAAATGTCGATGATGAAGTTGAGCCGACCGAGCTTGGACTGGTCAGGGCCGACCGTTGAAAGACCGCGGCCGCTAAAGCCATCGATGATGAAAGTGGAGATTCCCATCTCGGCGAATTCCTTGCTCCAGGCATCGACATTGCCGCCGACGCCGCTCGATCCGTGCATCAGCACCACGACGGGCAAACGCCCCGAACCCTGCGCTATGCGAAATTCTCCCGCAATCTGTGCCGGCTTGCCATCCGTTGCACCTTTGAGGAATTGCTGATCCGTCAGCGTCAGCGTGGGGATCGGATGGATTTCGATTCTCGGTGCGATCTGTTTCGAGGCTTTTTCCTGAGCGTTTGCAGTGCCTGCCATCAGGAGCGCCACGACGCAAATCATGAACTGTTTGAGCATTTTGTTTCTCCGTTTGATTTATTTTTATACGACGATCGGTCTTTGACAGCCTTCCGGAAACGGTCAAACTCTGCCGGTCAAGCCGGCTTTATGATTGTTTCGATTGGACAGCCGCAAAAAACGGGCACGCGGCGATTACGCTAGGGAAGGTGTTGTAGAGAATACACCAACGCGCAGGGAATGGCATAGCATGTGTGAATAAGTAAGCGCTTCCTTTGAGTTCATTCTGTTGAAGAACTCCGCAATCACGAGCAAGGTGTCGTCATCATGCACGTGTCAGCATAACCACTCCCAGCAACATCAAGGCTATACCGACCATGCGCGAGCGGCTGTTTTTCTCCTGTAGTATTCGCGCACCGATAAATGCGCCGATCAACATCGATAGTTCTCGCACCGGTGCAACATAACTGAGCGGCGCACTGGTCAATGCAAACAGGACCAAGGTATAAGCCAGCGGCGACAGCACGCCTACTGCGATGATGTGGCGGCGGTTCGTTTGCCATTGCTCCCGCAGCGCCTGCGGGTCGCGCAAGCCTGTCGGAGCAAGCAGCATGGCACGTAGCGCAAGCCCGAGCGTATAGAAGACGACCGGCGACATGCCCAGTGCCTTTATGGCCCAGCCGTCCACCACTGTGTACGCGGCAATGAACAAGCCGGTCAGTACACCCCACATCAATCCATAGAAAATTCTCTTGTCTGTTCCGGAAAATATGCGTGTTGCTCCGGCGATCACGAATATACCGACAAGGATCGATACGATGCCGATCCAGCCGAGCCGGCTCGGCATTTCGCCCAGAACCAGAATCGCGCCGAACACCGACAACAAAGGCCCGGTGCCGCGTGCCATCGGGTAAACAATCGAAAAATCGCTCGTCTGGTAGCCCCGCTGCAGTACCAGGGAATATCCCACATGTAAAACGGAAGTGGCGGCAACGGCCAGCCACATGTTTATGCTCAGCGGCTGCGGGTCGAGGGAAAAAACGATGAGGGCAAAGGGAGCTGCGAACAAGAGACTTACGAGTCCATAAAGCCACACAAAAGGTGCGCCTCCGGAGGCTTTTTTGGCGGACAGGTTCCATATTGCGTGAAGCAGCGCGCCGGCAAGTACGAGGACAAGGGCTTCAATATTCATCAATTGACCGGTGGCTCGTGCCGTGTATCCCTATTGAAGGATAAGTGAGCGGCAAACCGGATCCGGCACTTTAAATTTTTCTCGTGGTTGCTCCTGCGGTAAAAAGCTAGTCGCCGGTAGGAGATATCTGGAACGTGTGAACCTGCTTCAAATTTAGCAAATAAGTCGCCAGGGTCGATGTGTTGTTCACATCCGCGGTTTGAAGAACCATCCGGTATTCGAAATAGGATCCGTCATCAGTGATGCGGTAGCTCATGTTCGCGACATTAAAGCCATGGTTAGCCATGATTTCCCTTAGCTGGTCCTCCGGCATCACATCGTTTCTGCCGAAGCGAACGTAATGATGGACATACGAATGGGACGGCATCCTTGCCTCGATTCGCCGGAACAAGGACAAGATGCCGATCGTCAACACTGTGGCTAGAATAGCAGGAAAATAGAATCCGACGCCGATCAGGATGCCGATTGCTGCGGTAATCCAGATCGATGCGGCAGTAGTCAGGCCGCGAACGCTGAGGCCTTCCTTGAAAATGACGCCGGCGCCAAGAAAGCCGATGCCGGTCATGATGCCTTGCGCCATCCGGGTCGGGTCTGTCGTAATGGTGTCGAGCGCCGCGCCGGGCAGCCATTTCCATTGGTAAAGCATTACTACCATCAGCAGGCTGGATGCGACGCATACGAGTGTGTGGGTTCTAAAGCCGGCCGGGCGTCCGTGATAACTCCGTTCGAGGCCGATGACACCGCCGGCAAATAACGCCCCCACCAGGTGAACAGTGATGGCAACATAATCCGTGTCCATTTAGATCCTTTGTACGCAAAGCCCTGGAGCGATAGTACCGCCAATGGGCCGATACATGAAGCATGCCGGCTGCGGCAAGGGGATTGTGCCGCGCAGCGCATCTGTCATGCAGGCTTCCTTACCGACTGTCTACTGATTTGACTCAAGCTCAATTGGATCAAGACGCGGACAATACTTTTACGCATCAGAAATGTGTGAAAGTGAGGGAATAGCCGCCATGACGCCATGCGGGTCCGAATGCAAGGCCATTTCCAGCTGGGATTGCCCTGCTATCCGCGTCAACGCAGCGTTGCAACGCCCAAGGTGAAGATGATCAGGTACTTTGTCCTTCGGATCGCTCTCGCGTCAGCTTTGACGGCACTGTCTGCCTGGCTGATGGCTGCTCCTGCGCCGGTACTGCTGCTGACGATCGAAGGCGCAATTGGCCCCGCCACCGCCGATTATGCCAATCGCGGTATTGCGCGTGCGGCAAAGGATGGTGCCCAGCTGGTCGTGCTCAGTATCGACACTCCCGGCGGGCTCGATACCTCGATGCGGTCGATCATTAAAACGATTCTGGCTTCGACGATACCGGTCGCCGTATATGTCGCACCCAGTGGTGCACGCGCGGCCAGCGCAGGCACTTATATCCTGTATGCCAGCCACATCGCCGCAATGGCGCCGGGTACCAATCTCGGCGCGGCAACGCCGATCCAGATCGGCGGACCGTCCCAGCCAGCGGAACCGAAAAAGCCGGCACAAGAGCAAAAGAAGAATGGACAGGATGCGACAAACGATGAAGCGAACCTGCCGGGAGACCCGCACACCTCGCCTGCCAGCCGAAAACAAGTCAATGATGCCGCCGCCTACATACGGGGGCTTGCGCAAATGCGCGGACGCAATATGGAATGGGGGGAACAGGCAGTGCGGCAGGCAGTGAGCCTGTCAGCCGATGAAGCATTGAAACTGCACGTCATCGAATACGTCGCCCCAGACCTCGCCAATCTGCTGAAGCAGCTGGACGGCAAAAAGGTGAACGTGCAGGGGCAGGCAAGACTGCTCCGGACTGCCGACGCCCCGATAGTGGACTACCAGCCGGACTGGCGCGTAAAGCTGCTTGCCGTCATCACGGATCCCAGCATCGCACTGCTCCTGCTGGCGATCGGGATCTATGGCCTGCTGTTCGAATTCATGAGTCCGGGCATGGTCCTGCCGGGAGTGCTCGGCGGCATCTGCCTGCTGCTCGCGTTATATGCGTTGCAACTTTTACCGGTAAATTACGCAGGTCTCGCGCTCATTGTGCTCGGCATCGCCTTTATGGTGGCCGAAGCATTCCTGCCAAGTTTCGGCGTGATCGGTTTTGGCGGCGTAGCCGCCTTCGTGATAGGTGCCGTGATCCTGATCGACACTGAAATGCCGGGCTTTGGTATTCCGCCCGGATTGATCGTCGCAGTGGGTGTGCTGAGCGCTCTGCTGATCGGGGGACTCGCCGGCATCGCATTAAGAACGCGCCGGCGCACCGCAGTGACAGGAGAAAATGAACTGATCGGCAGGGTCGCGGAAGTTCTGGACGATACATCGGGCGAAGGTTGGGCACGCATTCATGGCGAGACCTGGCGCGTGGTCAGCAGGACGCCATTGCGGCGCGGACAGAAAGTCCGCGTGCTGGCACGAAATGGGCTGGTGCTGGAAGTCGCACCGATCGGCAATAACGAAACAGGAGAATAGTCATGTTTTTCGGAGTCGGATTCGGCGGAATTGCCATACTGCTTATCGCGTTGCTCATTGCGTCGATTCGCATCCTGCGGGAGTATGAGCGCGGCGTCGTATTTCAATTGGGACGCTTCTGGAAGGTTAAAGGGCCGGGGCTGGTGATCCTCATTCCCGGGATCCAGCAGATGGTGCGCGTCGACTTGCGCACCGTCGTACTGGACGTGCCGACGCAGGACGTGATCTCGCGCGATAATGTGTCGGTGAAAGTGAGCGCGGTGATTTATTTCCGTGTGGTCGATCCGGAAAAAGCCATTATCCAGGTCGAGAATTTTCATGAGGCCACCAGCCAGCTTGCGCAGACGACGCTTCGATCGGTACTCGGCAAGCATGAACTCGACGATATGCTGGCCGAACGGGAGCGGCTTAATCTGGATATCCAGAAAGTGCTCGATGCGCAAACCGATGTATGGGGCATCAAGGTGTCGAATGTGGAGATAAAGCACGTCGACCTGGATGAATCAATGATACGCGCGATCGCCCGGCAGGCCGAGGCAGAACGTGAGCGGCGTGCCAAGGTGATCCATGCCGAGGGCGAATTGCAGGCATCGGAAAAACTGATGCAGGCGGCCCGCGTGCTTGCGCAGCAGCCCGGAGCAATGCAGTTACGGTATATGCAGACACTGAGCAACATCGCCGGCGACAGGACATCGACCGTCGTGTTTCCGCTGCCGATCGAGCTGCTGACCGGCCTGGCGGAATTATCAAGAGAAAAGCCGTCCCGGACTTGAACTGCCTATTTGCTGAAGGGCGCGGTCACCGGCAGGCAGCCAATCATTGATCCGCACTGATTCGCACCGTTAAAATGCCAGACAGCAGATACTGACCGCCTGCGCGATCTCGAATTTGAAAGCAAGGCCCGGAGTGCGACGGCCTGCGGCCGTTGATAAACTTCAAGCCTGGACATTTCATCAGACAGATCGTTGAAGGGAACGCATTATGAACGCATCAGTGAAAAATGCACAACTCGCCGCCGCAACGGCAAAGGACCCCCGTTGGGCTTCTGTC
Organism: Burkholderiaceae bacterium; assembly: GCA_035995725.1. Taxonomy (GTDB): domain Bacteria; phylum Pseudomonadota; class Gammaproteobacteria; order Burkholderiales; family Burkholderiaceae_D; genus JAQGLW01. The sequence continues at coordinate 77,049 of DASYKE010000069.1, forward strand.
GTCGCGCGTAACCCCGAGGCTGACGGCACGTTTTATTACTCGGTCAAAACCACCGGCGTGTATTGCCGGCCTTCGTGCGCCGCTCGGCTGGCACGGCCGGAGAACGTCCGTTTCCATACAACCTGCGAGGACGCCGAGAAGGCCGGCTTTCGGCCCTGCAAACGCTGCAAACCGGATCAACCTCCGCTGGCTGAGCAATACGCGAGCACAGTCACCGAGGCCTGCCGGATCATCGAGGAATCGGAGAACGTTCCGGGCCTGGAGGAGCTGGCAAAGCGCGTCGGAGTGAGCACGTACCATTTTCACCGCGTGTTCAAGCAGATCACCGGATTGACTCCAAGGGAATATGCATCGGCGCACCGTGAGAAACGGGTACGCAATGAACTCGGCCGGCACTGCATTCCCTCTGCTCGCAGCAATACGCGCAGTGGCACGATCACGGAAGCCATTTTCGATGCCGGCTACAACTCCAACAGCCGTTTCTATGAAAAATCGAATGAGGTCCTGGGTATGACGCCTACCAACTATCGCGCCGGCGGCGCCAACACGGAAATTCGTTTCGCCATTGGTGAGTGCTCCCTCGGGTCGATTCTCGTGGCCCAGAGCGACCGAGGCGTTTGCGCCATCCTGCTGGGCGACGATCCCGGCGAGCTTGCACGCGATCTGCAGGATCGCTTTCCACGCGCAAACCTGATCGGTGGCGACGGTGAATTCGAGCAGCTGGTTGCCAAGGTGGTCGGCTTTGTCGAGGCGCCGGGTATCGGGCTGGACTTGCCGCTGGATGTACGCGGCACCGCGTTTCAGCAGCGTGTCTGGCAAGCTCTGCGCGAGATTCCGGCCGGACAAACCGCGAGCTACACCGATGTCGCAAATCGTATCGGCGCTCCGAACTCGGCGCGGGCCGTGGCTCAAGCATGCGCTGCGAACGCCTTGGCGGTTGCCATTCCGTGCCATCGCGTTGTCCGCAACGACGGCGGCCTGTCAGGCTATCGCTGGAGTGTCGAACGCAAGCGCGCGCTGCTGGAAAGGGAAACACAGGCATTGCAGGAAAAGAAAGCGCACGCATGAATGCATTTATCAAGGAAGCACTGCCGGTCGCCACGGCGCAAGACGTTGCCGGCCGGGTGAAGGCACTCGATTGGGAACGGGTGTCGAAAGACCTCGACGCGCAGGGATGCGCGATGATCGAAGGCCTTGTCAGTCCGGAAGAATGCGATGCACTGGCTGCGCTGTATCCGGTGGATGGCATCTTCCGCAGCCGGATCGTGATGGGCCGTCACGGCTTTGGCAGGGGCGAGTACCAGTATTTCAGTTATCCGCTACCGGATATTATTTCTGCGTTGCGGACGTCGATCTATCCGCAGCTGGTACCGATTGCCAATCGCTGGAATACTGCAATGGGCATCGACGTGCGCTACCCGGCAAAGCACGCCGATTTTCTCACGCGTTGCCATGACGCGGGCCAGCTTCGGCCGACGCCGCTGCTGCTGCAATACGGGACGGGAGATTACAACTGCCTGCATCAAGACCTGTATGGCGAGCACGTATTCCCGATTCAGGTTGCCGTTTTGCTGTCCGAGCCGGGCCGGGATTTCACGGGTGGCGAGTTCGTGCTGACCGAACAACGGCCGCGCATGCAGTCACGGCCGGAAGTCGTCCCGCTCATGCAAGGCGATGCCGTCGTGTTCGCGGTCCACCATCGGCCGGTGCAGGGCACGCGCGGGGTGTATCGGGTCAACCTGCGTCACGGCGTGAGCCGTCTCCGTTCGGGCCATCGTCACACGGTTGGCATCATTTTCCATGACGCGACGTGAGAACGAATATGAGAACGAATAAATGACATTGAATCTGTTCGCAGACCCGGAGCAAGGCCGGACGTGGCGTGAAGAGCTGTGCCCGGGCGCGGTGGTACTGCGCCGCTTCGCGGCGCCGGACGAAATGGACATCTTCGCGGCGCTGCACGGCATTACTGTCAAAGCGCCGTTTCGCCACATGGTCACGCCGGGCGGCTTCCTCATGTCCGTGGCGATGACGAACTGCGGTTCCTATGGCTGGGTAACGGATCGCACCGGCTACCGCTACGACGCGGCAGATCCGGAAAGCGGCAAGCCCTGGCCCCGCATGCCAGGCGTGTTCCTGCAACTGGCACAGGACGCTGCGGCGAGCGCCGGCTTTAGGGGTTTCGAGCCGGATGCATGCCTGATCAACCGCTACAATCCGGGCGCACGGCTCTCGTTGCACCAGGACAAGAACGAGCGCGACCTTGGCGCGCCTATCGTCTCGGTTTCGCTCGGCATTCCGGCTGTCTTTCTGTTCGGCGGCTCACAGCGACAGGACAAGCCGATGCGCGTGCAACTGATGCATGGCGATGTAGTGGTGTGGGGCGGGCCGGCAAGGCTGCGCTATCACGGCGTTATGCCCCTCAAAGAGGGGTATCACGCCCTGGCAGGCGAGCATCGAATCAATCTGACATTCCGTAAAGCGGCGTGATTTCAGCCCATATTCCGACGGCAAAACCATCAGCAAAGACTTGGCCGTTAAACGCGACTGCGAGCGACAGGAGATAGATGTCTTGGCCGGTGCGAATCCGGCCAAGATGTCGAAATGCCCGGGGCGCCAAACCAGCGCATCCCTTGGCTGGTCTGGCAGACTTTCTCGTCCCCGCTTCCCGGACCGGGTTTGACTGCCATCATGCTACCTGCGCAGATGCAGATCGCTTTCAGAAACGTTCAATATGCAACTTTGTCACTCGGAAACTTGAGTGAATCGCGCAGCAGATAACTCATGGGCATTTCCAGGCTCGCATTGTCGAGCGCAGGGTGCGGGCTCTTGAACCATTTTTCGTATAGCTTGGTCAGCTCCCCCGACAGCATTATTTTTGCCATCGACGTATCGATTAGTGCCTTGAATGGAGCATCGTCCTTGCGGAACATGGCGGCATAAGGCTCGGCCGAAAGCGGATCGCCGACGACCGAGAATGCCGACGGATCCTTGGCTTTCGCCCTTAAGCCGTAAAGCACGACATCGCCCATGGGAAAGGCAGCGACCTCGCCGCGTTCCAGGGTCTTGAACGAATCCATGTGGTCCTTGCCTTCGAGGATAGTCATGTTCAGTGCGCTATGCTCGTTTTTATCCTGGATGAGCTTGTATTGCACCGCCCCTTTTGTAATGACGACTTTTTTGTTGCGCAGGTCGGCCCAGTTCTTGATGTTGGAATCCGCCTTTACCAGCATCCGCGCAGCGGCCATGAAATGGGGGATGGTGAATGCGACCTGCTTGCGCCGCTCGGGCGTATTGGTCGTGGTGCCGCATTCGATATCTGCCTTGCCTTCGACGATGGCGGGAATACGATTGGAAGAATTGATCGGAAAATAATTCACCTTCAGCTGCGGAAGCTTCAATTCCTTCTGGATCTCATCGACGAATTTCAGGCACAGCTCGACTGCATACCCGACCGGCTTCTTGTTTGCGTCGAGAAAGGAAAAAGGCACCGAGCCTTCCTGATAGGCGATCGTAATGCTTTTCGAATCGCGGATTTTGCTCAGGGTGTCCGCCGCATAGGAAGCCGTTGAAAGCAGATACAGTGAACTGGCAACCAACGCAAAAATGCGAAATGTATATGTTGAAAGATGAACCATTTTCAATTCTCCCTATGTTTTAAGTTGTTATTGACAAACATCTTTCCTAAAAACAACAGCTTGCCGTGATTACCACGGTTTGAACATAAAGGATATGCCATATTTATGGCATGCAATAGATAAATATACTAAAATAAATTTGCCGTACTGTAATTTTGTTTAAAAGCAACAAATCCATAGAGGCACTAACCTTAGGGGGAACAAAATGACATCAAAAACCGTATTTATTGCCATCGCTTTATGCTGCATGCTCGTTATTACCGCCATGACAGGCGTTATCAGTCCTATGAGCTTCGTCAGTCCTATGAGCTTCGCGGTTACTTCGAAAACTCCAAACGCTTCTGTGACACAAACTACAAATTGCTGGGTAAACACACCTTGCAACCCAGCCACTGACTTTGCATACGACGATTGATCCCTTTACCCAGCAAGGTTTGAGCTGGCATGGACCTTTCGTACCGGCTGGAGACGCGTCGATCGTATCGAAGCAAGCTGCGCTAATGACGGGTTGCGGCAAAACCCGGAGGGCTGGACTGGACCATGGAGCGCAAGGAGCTGCAATGCAGCCTGGGCGACACTCGGGAAAGTGCCAGAGAATCGGAAGCCGGAAGCCATTGGCAGATTCCATTGCCAATGGCTTTTTTGACTGTTTGTTAATT
>DASYKE010000070.1:0-21457 GCA_035995725.1 Burkholderiaceae bacterium
ACAGCAGGGGCGAATGACTGCTGCGGCAAATTCATTCTGAAGTATCGCGCAACGCCACCGCCTGCCCTACTCTTTACATTGTGCATACCACACTCCTGCCTACGGAAGCGCCGTTGGCGTTGAACACAGAGAGCCGATGCATTCTGATGTAACGATAGTGCCCAATCACGGCAGCGAACACGAACAACATGCGCTATCGCTGTCTGCAAACATGCAAATGAACGCTGGCTTCGACAATGTGACATGCAACGTGGGGTAGAAAAGGTACAAAAGAAAAAAAGAAAAAGCCGTTAATGAATGTTCTCATTAACGGCCTTCATATTATTGGTGCGGCTGGCAGGAATCGAACCCACGACCCCTTGGTTCGTAGCCTTCCTGTTCAATTTAAGTCATTGGTTTTTAACTGTTTAGTGTCCTGCGGCTTTCACCCATTTAGCCCTGTACTGTACAGTCCTGCACTGGCCATTCAACCAAAATCTTACCAGCAACAATGCGGCTCTAATAATCTCATTAAAAAACTACTCTCAGCCGCCTTGCATGGGGTGCAAGGGGGAGGAGGTTCGAATCCTCTCGCCCCGACCAACTAAATCAATGACTTACATGAAGCCGCCTGGTGCGGCTTTTTTGTTTTTTCTCGCTGTGTCCGACAGCTCAAGAACCTGCCTGACGGCCTCGTCCTTGAATTCCGGTGAAAACCGCTGTGTACTCATTGACTTCCTCCTATGCTCAAATCATAGGCCAGGAATGTCTACAGGATCCAGGGCGGTCCAAGTCCAATACGCCGATGCTGCGTTACTACAGACAGTCGCTCTTGTGGGCACCGGCATTACCCTTGATCACACTGTTCTATCTGGCGCGACATTGGCTTCGGCTTGGCGTTATCGGCAGGGCCGAGGCGGGCAATGGAAGGGCCGGGCCCAGGCAATTCGTCGGCCATCTCACTTGAGATAACCTTCGCGTCCGAACCAGTCGAGCGCAGCACGCAACGCTGGCAGGTGTGGCCCGGGACGATAACTCAGTTCGCGCTCAGCTTTGGCCGACGAGAAAAACATCCGGTTTTTTGACATTTTTAGGCCGTCCACCGTCATGAAAGGTTCTTTGCCGGTCAACTGGGCGATGGCTTCAGCGGCTCGCGCAAGCGGGTACAACGGCCACAAAGGCAATTTCACCTTCGGCGCTGGCCGCCCTGTCATGGAGGCGATTTCGCCAAGCAAGTGTTGCAGGCTGACGTTGTCGCCGCCGAGGATATAGCGCTCGCCAATTCGCCCACGGTCCAGCGCCAGAAGATGTCCAACTGCAACATCCTCGATGTTGACCAAATTCAACCCGGTATCCACGAAGGCTGGCATCTTGCCGGTCGCCGCTTCAATAATGATGCGCCCAGTTGGCGTGGGCCGCACATCTCCGATACCGATCGGCGTCGACGGGTTGACGATGGTGGCCGGCAGCGCGTCGCGGGCAACCATCTGTTCAACCAGACGCTCTGCCAATACCTTGCTGCGTTTGTAGGCACCAATCGCCTCGTGCGCTGCCAGCGGCCCATCTTCGCTTGCCGCAGTGGTCTGGCTGTCGACCCGCAGGGTGGCGACGCTGCTGGTATACACCACGCGCTCGACTTGCTTCGCAAGCGCTGCCCGCATCACGGCCTCCGTGCCCACCAAGTTGTTGCGCTCAATCTCGCCAGGATCACGTGCCCACAGCCGATAGTCAGCCGCCACATGAAACAGGTAGCGCACGCCTTCAAGTGCGCGACTGACAGCTGCTTCGTCGCGCATGTCACCTTCGACGACCTCGGCATCGAGGCCGGCCAGATTACGCCGTGGACTGGTGGCGCGGATCAATACGCGCACCTGATACCCGCGTTGTTGTGCCGCCCGCGCGACTGCCGAGCCGACAAAACCCGATGCGCCTGTAACGAGAACCCGGTCTTGCGTTGCCATGCCGAATTTTCCTGTCCTTTGCGAATTAATGCAGGGAGTTACATTAAGAACATGTCGTTCTGCAATGCGTACCTTCTTTGCAGCATAACTTTGACGGGTGCGACATAAATTTTGTGCCAGTCTGTTTCAGAGGGATTGCTTAACAACAAACTTTTCACTGATGGGCAAGTTTTGGCGCCGAAGGTTTGAGCGAGTGCCCATCGCACGAATATCGCTATGATGGGGGCCACTTACGCTCAGCATATGACTAGTCCGCTGAGCACGCCGGTACTCGATACCGACATTGGCTGTTTCCATTAGCCGGCAAGCAAAGACCAATCTCGTCAATGCCGGAGCAGCGAGCTTTCTCCTGCGCATTACGAAGCGTGCGGTATGACGACCAGTCGAATGCCAAATCCCATTTTCACGCCTCCCGGACACTGAACTAAGCGAACCTGCGCCAATCGAAACAATCTAAGCGTAAACTTATGGCGAAGAGATATATGCTGATCAAGAAAACCAAAGACATCGTCAGGGCAACAGCGCCGAAGCGGGTCATTCTTGCCCAACCACGGGGGTTTTGTGCCGGCGTCGTGCGCGCCATCGAAATTGTTGAACGTTCGCTGGAACGATATGGGTCCCCAGTCTATGTACGTCACGAAATCGTTCACAATCAGGCCGTGGTCGACAATCTCAAGGCCAAGGGAGCTGTCTTTGTCGAAGAATTGAACGACGTCCCAGCGCATGCTGTCACTATCTTCAGCGCCCATGGCGTAGGCCGGACGGTTGAAGCGAACGCCGAGGCGCGTGGCCTGCATGTTCTCAACGCCACTTGTCCACTGGTGACCAAGGTCCACACCCAAGGCCGCCAGTATGCCGCGAGCGGCCGGGTCGTGGTCCTGATCGGGCATGCCGGGCACCCGGAAGTCGAGGGCACGATAGGCCAGATCGACGGTCGTGTATTACTGGTGCAGAACGAACGCGAAGCCGAGTTGCTGGATCTGCCCAGCGACACGCCGATGGCCTACGTTACGCAAACCACGCTAAGCGTGGATGACACGCGTGGAGTGATTGCCGTATTACATCGCCGTTTTACCAATCTCATCGGTCCAGACATACGCGACATTTGCTATGCCACGCAAAATCGCCAAAGTGCCGTGCGCGAATTATGCAAGCAAGTCGATGTGTTGCTGGTCGTTGGGGCCAAGAACAGTTCAAACTCGAATCGCTTGCGTGAGATTGGCACTGAAACCGGCATTCCAAGCTATTTGCTGGCCGATGGCACCGAACTCGATCCGGCCTGGGTGCGCGATGGCAATGTCGTCGGTATCACGGCCGGCGCATCGGCTCCGGAAGCGATGGTCGAGCATGTGATCGATGCCTTGCGTGGGTTAGCTGAAGTTGAAGTGTCGACGATGGACGGACGTGAAGAACACGTGGAATTCCGTCTGCCTGCCGAATTATCGGACGATTTGCCAGCGGAGCATAACGCACGCTGATTGTCAGGAGCTTGATTTGTCTATCCCAATATTACAAAAAGCGGTGGTGGGTGCCTATATCATCCGCAAACACCTCTCCGGGCAAAAGCGGTATCCGCTGGCCTTGATGCTTGAACCCCTGTTCCGTTGCAACCTCGCTTGTTCTGGCTGCGGCAAGATTGACTATCCAGATGATATTTTGAACCAGCGCCTGTCGCTGAAGGAGTGCCTCAATTCGGTCGACGAATGCAATGCGCCGGTGGTATCGATCGCCGGTGGCGAACCGCTGTTGCACAAGGAAATGCCGGAAATCGTCCAGGGTATTATCGCCCGTCGCAAATTCGTCTATCTGTGCACCAATGCCCTGTTAATGGAAAAGAAGCTCGATCAATACAAGCCGAGCCCCTTCTTTATCTGGTCGGTGCATCTTGACGGCGACAGGCAGATGCATGACCGCTCGGTATGCCAGGAAGGCGTGTATGACCGTGCTGTCGCAGCGATCAGGCTCGCGAAAGATCGCGGCTTCCGTGTCAATATCAATTGCACCCTGTTTAACGACGCGCAACCCGAAAGAGTCGCCGAATTCTTCGATACGGTCAAGGCCATGGGCGTTGACGGCATTACGGTGTCGCCGGGCTATGCTTACGAGCGCGCGCCGGATCAGCAGCATTTCCTGACTCGCGGCAGGACCAAACAATTGTTTCGCAACATACTGAAACTCGGTGACGGCGGCCGCAAATGGGCATTCAGTCAATCTAGCCTGTTTCTCGATTTCCTCGCGGGCAACCAAACTTATCACTGCACTCCTTGGGGTAACCCAGCACGTACCGTATTTGGCTGGCAGCGCCCTTGCTACCTGCTTGGTGAAGGCTATGCCAAGACATTCAAGGAATTGATGGAAGAAACCGATTGGGATGCATATGGCACGGGTAACTACGAAAAATGTGCCGATTGCATGGTGCATAGCGGCTACGAAGCGACAGCCGTGATGGACACCGTGACACGCCCCATGAAGGCATTCAAAGTCTGCCTGACAGGTGTGCGCACTAAAGGCGCAATGGCGCCGGATATTCCACTTGATAATCAGCGTCCTGCGCAGTATGTGTATTCTCGCCATGTGGAAATCAAGCTGGCCGAGATTAAAGGATTGAAAGCGGGATTGAAAGCGACCGCACAGGAAGCCGGGGTCGCCAAAGCCCATTGATGGCTTTTATGGCGGATTGTTTATGGCAATACTATTGACCGGGGCGGGCTATGCCCTGACGCTGCTGGCTTCACTTTACGTGCTGATCGCGCTGCTCTGCCACGCACGTACTTACCGTATTAGCGCACTCACCCAGCCTGAATCGGCATCGTCCCGCTTGCCGATTACGGTATTCAAGCCGTTGTGCGGCCTGGAGCCACGCCTGGAAGACAATCTCGCTACTCTATGCGAACAAACCTACCCAGCCTATCAGTTGATATTTGGCGTCCGTGACCCGAATGATCCGGCGATTGCGACAGTCAAGCGCCTCAAGGCCCGCTATCCGGAGCAAGACATCCAGCTGGTCGTGGATTCACGGGTGTACGGCAGCAATTTCAAAGTCAGCAACCTGATCAATATGGCGAGCGCCGCACGCCATTCCTGGTTGGTGATCGCCGATAGCGATATCGCAGTGCGCCCCGACTATCTTGCAAGAGTCTCCGCTCCTCTCGCCGATCCGGCCGTGGGCATTGTGACCTGCCTGTACCGTGGGCGCTCGCTCGATACATTTTGGACCCGGTTAGGCGTCTTGTTTATCGATACCTGGTTCGCGCCTTCGGTGCGCGTTGCCAGTGCCTTCGGCGGTAGTGCGTTTGGCTTCGGCGCGACCATTGCGCTGCGTGCCGATACTTTGGCGTCGCTTGGCGGATTTCAGGCTATCCGCAATCGCCTCGCCGATGATTTCTGGCTAGGCCAGCTCGCTCGCGACCGCGGTCTTGCAACGGTGATATCCGAGGTTTGCGTAACAACCGATGTGACGGAAAATGATTTCCCATCGATGTGGTCGCGGGAGCGGCGCTGGATGCAAACCATACGGGGGGTTAATCCGCTGGGTTACACATTTACTTTCGTGACATTCACGTTCCCGCTGCTGGTAGCAGGTTTGTGTCTGGCGCCAACACTATGGAATTGGAGCTGCGCCTTGCTAGGCATGGCGGCAAGGTTGGGCTTGCATCTGCGCAAACCGGCTGCGGACTTGCCTGCGCCTGGCTATGCTTACTATGCTCCGCTGCGCGATTGTTTGCTGTTGCTGATTTGGTTTAGCGCTTTCCTTGGCACCACCACGCGATGGCGTGAACAAACGGTGCGGATCGATGATCCGGCCGAGCCGATTGGCTAGCAAGTTATTCCTGCGCCCGGCATGCAAGAAAGCAATTTGTCGAACAAGTTGAATGAACCGAACGTTTGTTTTTACGGTGGCTCCCGATGAAAACTTTATTCCTGCAAGCACCCTCTTTTGATGGTTTCGATGGAGGCGCCGGTTCACGATACCAGGCCAAGCGCGAAATCAAGTCCTTCTGGTATCCCACCTGGCTGGCACAGCCGGCCGCGCTGGTGCCGGACAGCCGGCTAGTCGATGCGCCCGCTGATGAATTGAACGTGGAGCAGACGCTCGCGATCGCGGAAAACTATGAACTGGTGATCATGCACACCAGCACCCCGTCGTTTCCGGCCGACGTGAAATTCGCCGAATTGCTCAAGATGCGCAAGCCCGAAATCGTGATCGGCATGGTGGGGGCCAAGGTCGCAGTCGATGCCGAAGAATCGTTACTGGCCAGCGATGCGATCGATTTCGTGGCACGCGAGGAATTCGACTATACCTGCAAGGAAATTGCTGAAGGCCTGCCGTTCCATCAGGTACTTTGCATCAGCTACAGGCAGCCGGATGGCAAGATCAAGCACAATGCCGCCCGCCCGATGATAGAAGATATGGACGCGCTTCCATTTGTCGCCCCTATCTACAAACGTGATTTGAATATCAAAAACTACTTTATCGGCTACCTGAACTATCCCTATGTATCTATTTACACCGGGCGTGGTTGCCGTTCGAAATGCACTTTCTGTTTATGGCCGCAGACCGTAGGCGGCCACCGTTACCGGACCCGCTCACCTGAAAGCGTGATCGCGGAAGTGAGGTGGATCAAGGAGAACATGCCTGAAGTCAAGGAGATCATGTTTGACGACGATACATTCACCGACTTCAAGCCGCGTGTCGAAGAAATCGCTCGCGGCCTGGGGCAACTCGGTGTGGCCTGGTCATGCAATGCAAAAGCCAATGTGCCTTATTCAACCTTGAAGATCATGAAGGAAAACGGCTTGCGACTGCTGCTGGTCGGCTATGAATCCGGCGACGATCAAATTCTGTTGAACATCAAGAAGGGATTGCGTACCGATATTGCACGCCGTTTTTCCGAAGATTGCCGCAAGCTCGGCATCATGGTGCATGGCACTTTCATTCTCGGTTTGCCGGGCGAAACCCGGGAAACGATTGCAAAGACCATCGCTTTTGCCAAGGAAATCAATCCCCATACGATCCAGGTGTCGCTCGCGGCGCCCTACCCTGGCACACGGCTTTATCAACAAGCAGTCGAGAATAACTGGATCGCACCGAACAAGACCATCAACCTGGTCAATGAGAAGGGAGTGCAGCTGGCGGCCATCAGTTATCCCCATTTGTCCAAGGAGGAAATTTACCACGGCGTCGAAGTCTTCTACAAAAGCTTCTACTTCCGCCCACGCAAGATATGGGAAATTGTCCGCGAAATGCTTGGTAGCTGGGACATGACGAAACGCCGGCTGCGAGAAGGCGTCGAGTTTTTCCGCTTCTTGCGGGCTCACGGCGCCTGAAGTTTGCACGGGAACAGCGTGACGAACCTCAGGCCGGGCCTGATCATCACAGCCGACGATTTTGGTTTGCATACCAGCGTCAACCTGGCGGTCGAGCGCGCCCATCGCGAAGGGGTGTTAAGTGCAGCCAGTCTGATGGTGGCGGCCCCTGCCGCAGCCGACGCGATCGCGCGGGCGCATGCATGCCCGAACTTGCGCGTCGGTTTGCATCTGGTACTGGCCGACGGCCAGGCGATGTTGCCGCGTGATGTGATTCCAGACCTGGTCGATGCCGACGGCCGCTTTGGCGTCCGAATGGCGTACGAAGGCACGCGTTTTTTCTTTTTGCCCCAGATTCGGCGCCAACTTGCCGCGGAGATCCATGCCCAGTTCAAAGCTTTTGCTGCAAGCGGATTGGCTTTGGATCATGTCAATACCCATAAGCACTTTCATCTGCATCCGACCATTCTTTCGCTGATGATCAAAATCGGCCGGCCATTTGGCTTGCGCGCAATACGCCTGCCTCGTGAAAGAGGCATGCCTCTATTACTTAAACCATGGTTGGCGCTGCTGCGCCGCAAGCTGGCTGCAGCCGGGATTGCGCACAACGACCACATAGCAGGCATCGAACATTCCGGAAAATTCGACGAGGCAGCCTTGCTCGAAACACTGGCGCGTCTGCCCCAACAAGGTGTCACAGAGATCTATCTGCATCCGGCATTGATCTCGGGCGCTGAGATCGGTCCATCCATGCCGGCTTACCGGCATGCCGATGAATTCGCGGCATTGATTTCGCCGCGCGTACACCTGGCGCTGAATCAGTTGAGCCTGCGAGGTTTTCGCCTGGGCGGTTACTCGGACCTGGTTGGCCTGACATGAAACGGCTCGCCTATTTCAGCGGTATGGCCGGCCTGTTGTTGCTGATAGGACTGGTCGTACACGAAGGCTGGTCAGCGATACTTGCCGCCTTTGCGCATGCAGGCTGGCCTTTGCTGCTGCTAGTGCCGGCGCATCTCATGCCGTTGGCGCTCGATACACAAGCCTGGCGTGTGCTACTGGAACCGGTTGACCGAGCACGGCTTGCCAGTCCGTCCTTTTTGCTCTGGGTCGCTGCCATCCGTGAGGCAGTCAACCGCTTGCTGCCTGTGGCCGGCATCGGCGGCGAAGTCGTCGGGATCCGGCTCAGTCGGTTGCGCATCGCCGATACGACGGCGGTCAGCGCGACCGTGATCGTAGAAGTGCTGATCACGATAGTCGTGCAATATCTGTTCTGCGGCCTGGGCATCGTGCTGATGATGCATATCGCCGCTGGCTTAAATCGGGTCTGGACTATCTCGGCCGGCATGCTGCTGTCACTGCCGCTCCCCGTTCTGGTCTACTTGTTACTGCGCCACGGCGCGGTATTTGAACGTCTGGAAGGGTGGGCCAGACGGCTGTTCGGCGCACAAAACCGTCTTGCCTTGCGCTTGGACGGCATGAAACTGGATGCCGAGATCCATCGCCTCTTCAACCAACCGTGGCGCCTGGCACGCGCACTGGCATGGCAGTTCACCGGCTATCTGATCGGTACGTTCGAGACCTGGTATGCACTGAGAATGCTCGGGCATCCCGTCGGCCCGGGCACCGCCATCGCCATTGAAGCACTGACTCAAGCCACCCGCCATGCAACATTTATCGTACCGGGCGGGCTCGGCGTACAGGAAGCAGGAGTGATGCTGTTTGCCTATCTGGCCGGCGTGGGCGGCGAAATTGCGCTATCGCTGGCACTGATCAAGCGAGTACGGGAGATCCTGTTTGGCGTGCCGGCATTATTATCATGGCAATGGGTGGAGGCACGTCAGTTACGGCAAGCGCGCGCGGCGGCAAATTCCAGAATTTCCGATTCGGCATAACCGGCCGAATGGGCCTCGCATATGCCGGTCTCGCCGACTGAATCAAGTCCCAGCCAAATGACGTTCATGGCTTCAAGCAGTCTACATCTCGACTGCCGCCAGTGACATAAGAACGTCAGAGCGGAACGTCAGAGCGGTCACTCCTCTTATGTTCTCCTCTTATCGTTCGTTGTGTGCCGCCAAGAATTTAATCAGCCCGTCTATCCCGCCTCTGGCAATCTGGTCGGCAAATTGCTGACGGTAAATGCCAATCATCCACGCACCCATCATGTTGATATCGTAAATCCTCCAGCCAGAGCTGGTTTTGTTGAGCCGGTAATCGATATTCATCGCGTCGCCGTTGTTGACGACAAGCGTCTTGACCACTGCGTCCGTCGCGCCAGCGGGCAGTGGCGCCATCGGCTGAAATTTGAATTGCACATTCTGGTCGCGAATCTGGGCCAGTTGCGCGGCATAGATGTGCACCATCAAGGTCTGGAATTGCTCGAACAACGCCTTTTGCTGGTCCGGCGTGGCCTTGGACCAGGCGTTACCGACTGCCAAACGCGTGGTTCGCATAAAATCGGTGCTTGGAAGGAATTTTTGCTCGACCACGCTGTTGATTTTATCCGGGTCGCCCGCGCGTGCAGCGGGATCAGCTTTGATAGCGGACATCACGTCCTCAATGGTGCGCTTGACCATGACATCCGGGCTGCGGCTGTCGACTTGTTGCGTGTAGGCATAGGGGGCGGCGATCAACGCGATCAGCGGCGCCCAGAGATAAGTTTTCATTTGCTATTCCCTTTGCAGGCGGCTGGTTGGAGCAAACTCGACGCCCGAATCACGAAATCGGACCCGCTCGAAAAAATGCGGAACGCCGAGGACCTCAAGTCAGTCAATTATATCGAACCACCTACGTTATGCTTGTTACCAAAGGGTAAGTACTATTTACCCAGCTTTATTACCCAGTTTTAGTTTGCCTCTTCACAGTCACAATCGATATACTCGGCCCAAACCATCTTTCGATAGAAATACACACCACGCATGCTGACTGCTATCGTTGCCAAAACAGTCGACTTCTCAATTCGCTATGCGTGGCGGGTGATTGCCGCATCACTGCTAATTGTGATTGTCTGTGCAGTCTATGTCAGCAACCATTTTTCGATCAATACCGATGTAGGCCGGCTCATCGACACGAATGCGCCTTGGGCGCAACGCGAAGCAGCACTGAGCGCTGCTTTTCCACAACGCGGGGATAGCACGCTGGTCGTCGTGCGCGCCCCAGCCCCCGAGCTTTCCACGCAAGCCGCTCGCGAACTCGCGGCACGATTGAAGCAACAATCCGATTTGTTCCATTCGGTGAATCTCACCGATAGCAGCGATTTCTTCATGCGCAATGGCTTGCTTTTCCTGGATTTGGACAAGGTAACCGACCTTGGCAAGCAACTGACCCAGGCGCGCCCGCTACTGAACGCGCTGGCGCATGATCCATCATTGCGCGGTCTGTCGAATTTGCTGTCGGTGACATTGCTGGTACCCCTGCAAACCGGCCAACTGCATTTGTCCGATATGGCGCCGTTACTGAGACGCAGCGCGAATGCCATAGACGGCGCACTGAACGGCCAGCGGGCGGCATTGTCGTGGCGCGCCATGGCCGCCACCAATGACGCTACTGACGGAACAGGGCGCAGTCTTATCGAACTGAGACCGGTTCTGAATTACAGCGATCTCGAGCCCGGTGTAGCATCGGCGCGCGCCATACGGGCGGCGGCCGCGGATTTGCATCTTGCCCAACGCTACGGCGCCAGCATCGCATTGACCGGTGCAATACCATTGTCGGATGAAGAGTTTTCATCGGTGCAAGAAGGCGCGGCGCTCAGTGGCATCGTCACCGGAATACTCGTCCTGCTGATTCTGTGGTTTGCTCTGCGTTCGATCAAACTTATGCTCGCGGTATTCCTGAGTCTGGTCGGCGGTCTGGTGGTGACGGCGGCGCTGGGGCTGTTGATGGTCGGTGCGCTCAATATCATTTCCGTGGCGTTCGCCGTGCTGTTTGTGGGGATAGGCGTGGACTTCGGGATACAGTTTGGTGTACGGTTTCGCGAGAAGCGTTATAGCGAGCATGAAGTACATCACGCACTGCTCGCGGCTGCTCGCTCAATCGCCTTGCCGTTGACACTTGCGGCGATAGCGACGGCAGCCGGCTTTCTGGCTTTTTTACCCACAGAGTATCGTGGCGTGTCGGAACTGGGCAAAATTGCAGGTGTCGGGATTTTATTTGTCGCGTTCCCGTCGAGTCTGACTTTATTGCCGGCCCTGATTACGGTACTGCGTCCAAGTGGGGCTGCAATGGCGAAGCCCGGTTATCGCTGGCTGGCGCCGGTTGACCACCTGTTTCAGAAGCACCGCAAGCCTCTGCTGGCTGGCACAATAGCGTTGATTCTCGCAGGCTTGCCCTTGCTGTGGCATTTGCATTTCGACTTCAACCCGCTGCATTTGAAAAACCCGTATAGCGAGTCGATGGCAACGTTGACTTTGCTGGCCGATTCCCCTGAAGTCGGGATCGACAATGTGCAGGTGCTCAACGCCTCGCTGGCCGACGCGCAAGCGCTTGGTACCAAGGTCGCACAGCTTCCACAAGTAGCCAGGGTTATGACCCTGGCTAGCTTTGTGCCGGACCGGCAGCCGGAAAAATTGCAAAGCATTGCAAAGACTGCAAGCAGCTTGCTTCCAGTATTGCAACAAACGCCAGCCGCCAGTGCCAGCGATGTTGAGCGGGTAGCGGCGTTGCGTGGTGCGGCCCGCGCTTTGCGCAACGCCGCACTGGATCATGAGGGGCCAGGTGCAGCGGAAGCACGTCGCTTGTCTGCGAGCCTGACAGCGCTGGCACAAGCCGACGCTTCCGCACGCGACCGTGCCGAATTGGCGGTTGCGCTACCGCTTCAATTGTCGCTGGCCAATTTGCAAACAGCGTTGCATCCCCAAGCCATTACCCTGACCAATCTACCCCCAGAAATGATTCGCGACTGGCTCGCGCCGGACGGCCGGGCGCTGCTCGATATCGCGCCGCGCAAAGCCGCCGGTATCAACCCGGAGGACGATACGCAACTGCGCAATTTCGCGCAGGCGGTGCTGAAGGTTGCGCCGGATGCGACAGGTGGACCGATATCCACGCTCAATTCCGCCAAGCTCATTATTCGCGCGTTTATCGAAGCGGCTGTCCTGGCCTTGGTCGTCATCACCTTGCTGCTATGGGCCGCGTTGCGGCGCTTCGATGATGTGTTGTTCACTGTGGTTCCGCTACTGGTATCCGCGCTGGTCACGCTCGAACTGTGCGTGGTGTTTGGCATTTCCCTAAATTTTGCAAACATTATCGCACTTCCCTTGTTGCTGGGTATCGGTGTGGCGTTCAAGATTTATTACGTGATGGCCTGGCGCAGCGGCCAAGCAGAGTTGTTGAAGTCCGGCCTGACGCAGGCGATCATTTTGAGCGCGGCGACCACGGGCACGGCCTTCGGCAGCTTGTGGCTGTCGCATCATCCGGGCACGGCCAGCATGGGCAAGCTGTTGGCGCTATCGTTGGTCTGCACCTTGATCGGCGCAGTGTTTTTCCAGCCGATCTTGATGGGCAAGCCGCGCGAACCCAAGAGATCGAGTTAATTGAAACGCGATATTGGGATGGAAACCATACGTCCCAGTTGATGGCTGGAATAGTCCCAGGGGGATTTATGTATCCAACACAGTGTCTGCTGCGCACAATGAAAAACATTTTAGCCTTCGCCATGTCGATGGCAATACTTGGCATCATGAGCGGCTGCGCGACTGGCCCGGACCGCAATCCCAGTGACCCCCTTGAACCTCTCAACCGCGCGACGTTTCGGTTCAACGATACGCTGGACCGCAACATTGCCAGGCCGGTGGCCGAGCGCTATAACAAATATATGCCCCAACCGATCCGGACCGGGATCAACAACTTCTTTTCTAACATCGGTGACGTCACGGTGATGCTCAATGAGTTTGCACAAGGGCGTGCTGCCGATGGGCTCTCGGACATGATGCGTGTTTTGACGAATACCTTCTTCGGAATTGGCGGCCTGCTCGATATCGCAACCCCTGCTGGCTTGCCGAAGCACGACCAGGATTTCGGGCTGACACTGGGGCATTGGGGCGTGCCGGCTGGACCCTACCTGGTGCTGCCGCTATTTGGGCCGAGTACTTTCCGTGATACGGCAGGTTTTGCCGCAGACCAGGAGGCCACCCTGACCAACTACCTTGAGCCGGCCACGCGCAATACCCTGTGGGGAGTGAACTTCGTCAGCACGCGTGCGCGTTATCTGGGGGCGACCGACCTGCTGGAAGCTGCCGCGCTAGATCAATATTCGTTTGTACGTGATGCTTATCTGGCACGCCGCAGATCTCGGCTAACCGAAGGAAAAGACGAGGCCTTGCCAGACTATGACAGCAACACGTCGCCAGCCGGCAGGCGTGCCGATAACGCAACGGCCGGGGCAACAAAAGGTCAATGACGCGCACCAGGCGCCATTTCCGGCATGGCAAACGCTGCCCCCACGTGGCAGCGGATGGTGCGCAAAGCGCGTTTGGCCGCGAGCGCATCAGAGGCCAGCTGGATCAACGCAAGCAATTCCCCAGGATGCGATGCCAGGGCCCGCAACATCGGCATGATCGCGGTCGTCCCATCGCCGCGCAAGCCGGCAGTAGCACTGAACGGCAGGCTTCGATGCGCAGGATCGACCACTACACGGCAAGCCGCGAACGGCACGCCATGCCGCTGCGCGATCAGCGCTACCCGATGCGACTCCATGTCAGCTATGCAGGCACCGCTACTGCGCCATAAGTGCGCCTTGGCAGCTGCGTCGGACAGCGGCTGATCGACGCCGGCCAGCGTCCCTTGTAGCGCTTGCGGCAGACAGGCACGCAAGGCCCGTAGCCAGCCGGCATCGACAGGAAATCGCTCGGCCGGGGTGACGATCGCATCGGCGATCACGCAAGTGCCGGGCTGCAGCGCAGGATCGAGTCCACCGGCGGTACCAAAACTGATGATGCCGCGACACGCCCTTGCCTTGTGTACAAGCAGTTGTTCCAGTCGCGCCGGGCCTGTAGAGCATAGTGTCACGACGCCCGGCCCGGCCGCGATTGCCGCTTCAAAAGCCAGGCCGCACACCGCAATGACAGGAAAGACGCGATCCGCGCCTGGATTGCCGAGTTGTTCGGCAGCATTCATTACATCCCGAAGCCGACTTTGCGGCTCCCCTGTAGCGTCAAATTGCGATAGCGCGCCATTGCCCATAAGGGGAAATACTTGGAGTAACCGTGATAGCGCAGATAAAACACGCGAGCAAAACCTGTTGCCGTGTAATGCGGCTCGGACCACAACCCGTCGCTGCCCTGTTGATCAATCAGCCAAGCGATACCACGCGCGACAGCAGGATGATCGACCGCGCCGGCAGCCATCAAGCCCAGCAAGGCCCACGCCGTTTGGGATGCCGTACTTTCGGCCGGTTCATAGCCCTCGTAGTCCAGTTTGTGGCTGGCGCCGTCCTCTCCCCACCCGCCATCGGGATTCTGGATCGCCACCAGCCACGCGACCGCGCGCCGCATGGCCGTTGCATCGGGCCTCAGGCCGGCAGCGTTGAGCGCGCATAAAGCACTCCAGGTGCCATAGATATAATTCATGCCCCAACGGCCGTACCAGCTTCCATCCTTTTCCTGAGAGGCCAGCACATAAGCCAGCGCGCGAGCCGCAGCGGAGCCGTCGCCGGGCATGGTCGGCCGGCCTTCCACTTGCGCCAACATCGACAGACAGCGCGCTGAAACATCGGCAGTCGGCGCATCCAGCAAAGCCCCGTGATCCGAAAATGGGATATGGTTCAGATACAGATGTGTGTTTTCGGCTTCGAAAGCTCCCCACCCGCCATTACGGCTCTGCATGCCGGTCACCCATTCGGTAGCGCGAGCCACGGCATCGCGATAATCGACTTTGGGATCCACGGCGCTCGCGCGATGCATGGCTAATGCCACCACCGCCGTATCGTCGACATCGGGGTAATGCGGATTGGCATACTGGAAAGCCCAACCGCCCGGTCGCACATTGGGACGGCGTACGATCCAATCGCCGCGGGTGTCGAGGATTTGCAGCGGACGCAGCCATTCCAGGCCGCGCTGCGCCGCCTGAACGGCCTCGGCATCGCCGGTTTCCAGCAAGGCATGGCTCATCAGAGCGGTATCCCAGACGGGCGACAAACACGGTTGGCAGAAAGCTTCTTCCTCATTGACGACCAGCAGTTTATCGATTGCCCGCCGGGCGGCTGCGACTTCCGGGCTATCGGGCGATACGCCGATCGCATCGAACATCTGCACTGCATTCACCATGGCTGGAAAAATTGCCCCCAAGCCATCTTCGCCATTGAGCCGTTCACGGACAAACTCGACTGCACGAGCGATAGCACGCTGGCGCCAATGCTTGGGGAAATGCGGCTCAACGATCCGCAGCACCATGTCAACGCCACGAAAAAGAGAAAACCAAAAGGGGCGTTGATGCGGCGCTTTCGGCGGCATCCCGGTTCGCACGGGCGGCCGGACAAACAGTTCATCGATACTGATGCCTTTTGGATTGCGCGACCGGGGCTTCAATGCGCAGAGCACCAGCAAGGGCACCACCACCGTGCGAGTCCAATAAGATACTTTGGTCAAGTGGAACGGAAACCAGCGCGGCAACAAAGTGATTTCGACGGGCATCACCGCGACCGCTCGCCAAGGGATCACGCCATACAGCGCCAGCAGCATGCGGGTGAAAACATTGCATGTTTCGGCGCCTCCGCGCACACGTATTGCTTCGCGTGCCTTCACCATGTACGGGGCGTCGGGCGAATCACCAATCATTTTCAGTGCGAAATACGCTTTCACGCTGGCGCTCACATCACATTCACCCGCATGGAAAAGCGGCCAGCCGCCGTCCTCGTTCTGAAGACGGCGCAGGTATTTGGCGATCTTAGACTCCAGCACCGTGTCGGCCGACTCGCCAAGATAATGCACCATGAGCACGTATTCAGATGGAATCGTCGCGTCGGCTTCCAGTGCATACACCCAGTGACCGTCCGGCTTTTGATCGGTCAGCACGGCGTCCAGCGCAACGTTGATGGCGCGCTGCAATGTTGCAGGCGGCTGTATTGCGGCAGGCGCCGCACTTGTCGCAATTTCGGCAGCGGCATCGGGTGGTGCGAATGAGTAAGTGAAATATTTCATCTCAGTTCAGTGCATATCGCGCGTCAAATACTGGTAGCCTGATTACCCAAGCGAATGACGCCTCCTAGAATGATGCCTCCTATAGCGTCGGTCAAGCCAGTCACAGTCCAGTCACCGGTTAGCATCAAATTGCGCCAGACAACAGTCGTAACCGATGTGCAACCAGTCATTGGCACGACGCCATCGTGGAAGTTGGCGATACAACATTGATAATTTTGCCGCCTTGCACGTTCACGTACCCGGTATCGGGACTGATCGTCATTGTGCGATTGGCTGCCGCTGCCGGCGCGGTTTCGTTAAGTGGATTGAGATTCGTTGCAGCCACTGAAGATAATGCCGAGACGGACAGCGCCAACGCAACAACGGCGGGAATAACGATTTCTTTTTCATGGAGTACTCCAGTAAAAAGGAGGAATGCTGCAGCCCGCAAGTTTGTAACGAACCGCCGTCGACTTTGCACGACGGCGAGTTAAGACGGGATTGCCGGTTCGTTAACGATTGTTAATCTCAGATATATGCTCCAACGCGCCGCTGCCCAAGTCGAAAAATGGAAAATTCAATTGATCCGGATCCGTTGACTGATTCCGCACGCCTAACGGGGGGACACAGACAAGCGTGCCGAACACTCTGACTGAAAGTCGCCCGACCGCGCTAGCGACGCGATCGCAATAACGCTCCGGGGTGATGGCATGCGGCGCGAAAATGTCGGTATTGACATCCATCATCATGCCATCGATCACCGCGTGAAAATCGTCGCATTTCAACCCGAATGAAATGATCTGCTGATGCAGGCTCAGCAAGTGAGGTGGCGCATTGCCGCCATAGCAGGCGTCGATATCGTGCCGCCATTGTTCTAGGCTTGCGCGGCGAGCGGCCGTAGGCGCATGACTGTCAGCGATATCGCCAACGGCTCGACAAAAAGCGTAAATGTCGAACATGGCCTGCCGCTGTGCGACAGGCAGGACCCGCATGGCCGTATAGAACGAGCTACTGACTGCCGGCAGCATAGGCTCGTTTTTGAGCTCAGCTATGGAGATCGATTCAGAATGCGTCACAGACCCTCCTGCTGTGCATGCCATTTGTCAACCGGAGAGCAGGCCATCAGGAATAGGCGTCAACATAGTAAGGCTATACTAGACGTTACTTGCCTGCGGGCTACCCAGCGCTACAAAAACCGGTGCTTTAAATTTCTTTATTACGTCAGGCCGAGCTGCAATACTGAAAGCCTAATAAACCAATCGCCTGTTTGACTGTCATAGCTGCAAATTGGTTGCTAGAGCAATGGCATGGGCGAGATTTTCCAACTTAAGCCTGCCTGGGTGACATGAAGGCTCGCAAGCGCGATGCTCTTAATCAAGCACTCGTGCATGTCATCGTCGTGTTTTCCTCTTCTGATATGTATGGCGGATTTCCCGTTGCGGCTCTTCCTCCTGCATAAATCGAAATCCGCTCAGACCGCGGTGTAGCGAGCAGGAAAAAGACCGCCAGGAAATCAACGAAAAGGGTAATACGTCGCACACAATAAGATTCATTTGGAGACGGCCGTATTCTGCTCACGGTATCGTGGGCCTTGGTTCAAGGGTGGCCAGTTTTAGTGATTTTCGACAACCAGGAAAAGGGATGGATGAGCAGGCAATTGATGCGTTTGATGTGGAAGCAATGATTCCTGGCTTTACCGCACCGTCGGTACAGGCTTGGAAGAAAGCAGATCGCGCCGCGATAGATGCTGCTGAGCAGAATACCCGCCAATGGCACAGCCAGGTCGACGGGCCGCTTGGCCCGGGCTCCGATGTCCATCGGCGTGAAGTCTGCCGGATGTTCCGCGAGACTTTCAACCCGTACCGCCCATCTGTGCTCGACTGGCCGACACTGGAACCCGAAGCGCTCCAACGCATCATCTCGTTGCCGATCTGGGACATCGCAGTGCAGACGGAAGGCAAAGCTCGTCTGCGCATGGCAGCGTATGCCAAAACGCTATCCGATCCCGATATGCGCAATGCATTGGCGTTGAATGCTTGGGAAGAAAACCGTCACAAGGAGGTGCTCTCCAGAATGGTGGCAGCCTACGGAATTCCTCTTGCTAAAGAAGCCCCATACAGATATCCGAAAGACACTGAATGGGCTTATCTCGTCACGGGCTATAGCGAATGTATCGACAGCTTCTTCGCGTTTGGCCTGTTCGAGGTAGCACATCGCTCAGGTCTCTTCCCGCCCGAACTGATCGATACGTTCGAACCTGTCATGCAGGAAGAATGCCGCCACATCCTGCTATTTGCCAACTGGGTAGCTTGGCACCGCGCCAATCTCCCCTGGTGGCGGCGAATCCGGTTTGAAGCGAAGGTGATCGCGGTATGGGGATTTCTCGGTTGGGAACGCATCGACCTCGCACGCACGCTCGACGCCGACGGCAATGAGCAAACACAAGATAATAATTTCACAGTGAGCGGCGTGCCATCGCTCTCAACTGCCGACATCAGCGCGCACGAACTTATGGTGCTGTGCCTTCAGGAAAACGAACGTCGATTTTCAGGTTATGACCCGCGCCTGCTACGTCCCACGGCCATGTCGCGCCTCGTGAGGTTCGCACTGCGTTTCATGCGTAAATCTAGCAATTAGAGATCGTCGCAGCAGATCTCGCGGAAGAACAGACACCTTGCTGTCAACCGGCGCATAAGCGTAGCGTGTGTCAATTAAGCGATCATTAATGTCGAATGCGGCAAGCATGAGACGCATGTATTTGTGTATCGCCGGGAGAGGGTCAAGGACTTCGACAAGCAACCTGCCATGTCGTATAAACCGATCGAGACGATCAACAATACGGTCTGGAGCGCGGGAGACGGAAGGCTGGGCTTGGCGATCTGCATGTGCATGACATGCGGCACACGGTGGGATTTCGGTTGCGGGAGGCGGGCGTGCGAGATTCAACGATTTCCGACATCCTGTGGCACAACACGAAGACCATGACGCAGCATTACAGTGTGGCGCAGTTCGTTGAGATTTTCGAAGCATTGGAGAAAATCAAGGACGAATCGAGCCGTACGAACGTCAGTCTGCAAAGCTTGATCCGGGAGGCAGCGGCAAAAAATCTTACCGCAGTTCTACCGGCAAAAAAGAAAACGGGCTAGTGCTTGCGACACTAACCCGTTGATTTTACTAGGTAAAACTGGTGCGGCTGGCAGGAATCGAACCCACGACCCCTTGGTTCGTAGCCAAGTACTCTATCCAGCTGAGCTACAGCCGCGTAAAACGAAATTATAGCATCACTTAAGCCGATTTTGAAAGCGTTGAATTTCTGCCAAGCACTCACTTCGGCAACGCTGTTTTTCCTGACAGGTTTTATGGAACATGGGCCGGATGCACACGACAGCCGCCGGCATCAAGCAGAAAAACGCCTAGTTTACGCTGGTCTCCTTAGCCACTTCGCTTTTGACGTTGCGCGTAGCGGCAGAAATCTGATCGAGCGGGATTTTCGGGGTGCGATCCGCGTACAGCAAGCCGTTCGCTTCCTGAAACGTATCGGCAAACTGGGTGTAGCAGTAGCCGCTGAAAATGGCGGTATTGTTCACCACTTCCAGCAATTTTTGATAGTTCTGGAACAGTTCGTTGTCATCGGATGCGGTGGAATAGCCCCAATCCCTGGCGGTTTCCGCGGTATGCTTTTTGGTGTAGGCAATTCCGCCGAATTCGGTCAGCATGATGGGCTGTCCGCGGTGCGGATAGCCGTCCAGCGTAAGAATACGCCCGCCCGGACGGCGCCGGTCGAACAATTCCTGAGTGTGCGCGGCGGATCCGTATCGGGACAGCAGATTGGCCGGATCGCAATCGTAATCGTGGATACCGAGAATGTCGGTGGCCGACGCTTCCCAGCCGTCGTTGCCGATCACCGGCCGGGTCGAATCCAGCGTGCGCGTCATATGGTACAGCGCTTCCACCGCGTTGCGATGCGCCTGGGTCGATGTCAGGTTGGGCACACCCCATGATTCATTGAACGGCACCCACACGATGACGCACGGATGGCTGTAGTCGCGGTCGATCACTTCAATCCATTCGCGCACCAGCCGCGTGACGGCTTGCGGACTGAAGCGATAGGCCGAAGGCATTTCTTCCCATACCAGCAGTCCGAGTTTGTCGGCCCAGTACAGGTAGCGCGGGTCCTCGATTTTCTGATGTTTTCTGACACCGTTGAAACCCATTGCCTTGGCCAGTTCAACGTCCTTTCTCAACGCATCGTCGGACGGCGCCGTCAGCAGCGTGTCCGGCCAGTAACCCTGGTCGAGCACCATGCGCAACTGGTAAGGCCGTCCGTTCAGCATGAAGCGGTCGCGATTCACATTCACCGAGCGCAGCGCCGTGTAGGAGCGCACGCGGTCCAGCACCCGCCCGCCCTGCCACAATGTGACCTCGGCATCGAGCAAGGTGGGCCGCTCCGGGCTCCACAGCAATTCGTTGCGCGAGTCGTCGATGCCCGGGTCCGACAATGCGATCTTGCGATGCGCTTCGCCACCGATAACCGTGTACCGATCGTCGGCCAGTACTTTATCGCCATGCGATATTTTGACCTCGACCGTCAGGTTCTCTTCCAGATCGCCCTTGATGAATGTTTCGCATCCGATTTCGAAGCCGTCGAAATGCGGCGTCCAGCGCAACTTCTGAATATATGTGTTTGGCACGCGCTCCAGCCATACCGTCTGCCAGATGCCGGTGGTGCGGGGATACCAGATCGAATGCGGTTCGAGTTGCCAATCCTGTTTGCCGCGCGGCTTGGCAAGATCAAGCGGGTCGTCTTCCGCATGGACGGTCACGGTCTGACGGCCAGAGCCGTTCAGTGCGCGGGTAATATCCACCGAAAAAGGCGTATGACCGCCCTCGTGCTCGATTACCAGAAAACCGTTGACCCATACATGGGCATGATAGTCGACCGCGCCGAAGTGCAGTACCACGCGGTCTTCGCCAGCCTTGATATCGAAGTCGCGCTCATACCAGCAGGCCCGGTGAAAACCACGGTCACCCACGCCGCTGGTTTCAGATTCCGGCGGATAAGGGACCTGGATTTGATGAGACCAGCTAATGGGGTCG
>DASYKE010000071.1:0-47957 GCA_035995725.1 Burkholderiaceae bacterium
AAACTGCACGCCATTCGCCCGGCCAAAGAGGATGCGTTTCGAGGGAAAACGGACCTATCGCGATCCTGACCAGCCGTAAAGTCGGCAATCCGACTGCTGCCGTCATGCGACGCACCTGGCGGTTTTTGCCCTCGGCCAGCGTGATGGCGAGCCAACTGGTCGGGCTATCGGCGCGCCGACGGATCGGCGGATCGCGCGGCCATAGCCATTCCGGAAGCTGGATTTGCGTGACTCGGCAAGTCTGAGTCACGAAATCTCCCAGATCCAGCGGCCCCCGCAATCTCGCAAGAGCGATAGCGTCCGGTGTACCTTCTACCTGCGCAAGATAAGTCTTCGGCTGCTTGTGCTCCGGATGACTGATCTCGTGTTGCAGTTTTCCATCATCGGTCAGCAGCAGCAATCCTTCGCTATCCGCATCCAGGCGTCCGGCCGGGTAGATATCAGGAATAGCCAAATAATCGGCCAAAGTCTTGCGCGTGGCATGTGGCGAGAACTGGCACATTACCTGATATGGCTTATTGAATAATATGAGGGACATGCGCAGAGTCTGTAACAAGTGCCGGTGCTTCGTCCAGCCTTTTTGCCGCGGCCGCGGAAGATCCGGTTTTTGCCGGCATGCCCGGTGCAGTCGGTGGTTGACGTTCTTGCACGTTCGACATGATGCAAAAATATGGCGTACGGTAAAATTCTAGTGCATAATACGGGATGCGGTCTTATGTCTTATATAAGACATGGGTTTAAGAACGAACATTTAAAACATAAACGCCTTTCCAGGTTTTAATTCCGGAGCCAACGATGTATCAACATATCAAAGTGCCAGCCGACGGCAAGAAAATTACCGTCAACGCCGATTTTTCATTGAACGTGCCTGACAATCCGATTATTCCGTACATCGAGGGCGACGGTACCGGGGTCGACATCACTCCGGTCATGATCAAGGTGATCAATGCAGCCGTAGCCAAGGCGTATCGCGGCAAGCGCAAGATCAGCTGGATGGAAATCTATGCCGGTGAAAAATCGGTCAATGTTTACGGCCCGGATGTCTGGATGCCGGAAGAGACGCTGAAGGTAGTGAAAGACTATGTTGTTTCGATCAAAGGTCCGCTGACCACGCCGGTCGGCGGCGGTATCCGCTCGCTCAACGTCGCGTTGCGCCAGGAACTGGACTTGTATGTCTGCCTGCGCCCGGTAAGATACTTCAAGGGTGTGCCTTCGCCATTGCGCGAACCGGAAAAGACCGACATGGTGATCTTCCGCGAAAACTCGGAAGACATTTATGCCGGCATCGAATGGGAAGAAGGTTCCGAAGGCGCGAAGAAAGTCATCAATTTCCTGACCAAGGAAATGGGTGTCAAGAAAATTCGGTTTCCGAACACATCCAGCATCGGCATCAAGCCGGTATCGCGCGAAGGCACGGTGCGCTTGGCGCGCAAGGCGTTCCAATACGCGATCGACAATGACAAGCCGTCGGTAACGATTGTCCACAAGGGCAATATTCAGAAGTTCACCGAAGGTGGTTTCCGCGATTGGGCATATGAGTTGGCGCAAAAGGAGTTCGGCGCCAAGCCGATCGATGGTGGTCCGTGGAGCAAATTCAAGAATCCGAAGACCGGCAAGGAAATCATTGTCAAGGATTTCATTGCGGATGCATTCCTCCAGCAAATTCTGTTGCGTCCGAATGAATTCAGCGTGATTGCGACACTGAACCTGAATGGCGATTACATTTCCGATGCACTGGCGGCACAAGTGGGCGGTATCGGCATTGCGCCGGGAGCGAACATGTCCGACTCGGTTGCGATGTTCGAAGCCACGCATGGCACCGCGCCGAAATACGCCGGCAAGGACTATGTCAATCCCGGTTCGCTGATTCTTTCCGCCGAGATGATGCTGCGTCACATGGGCTGGGCGGAAGCCGCCGATCTGATCATCAGTTCAATGGAGAAATCTATCGCGTCCAAGAAGGTCACTTATGATTTCGCCCGCTTGATGGAAGGCGCGACTCAAGTGTCGTGCTCGGGATTCGGGGACGTGATGGTCCAGAATATGTAACGCGCCGGATGCAGAGACGTGAAAAAAGCCGAGCTTGCCTCGGCTTTTTGTTTTGACTGCGCACTTCTGCGCGCACTCGCTTGATCCGGGCGGTGCGTAATGCAAAGCGAACCGGATCGGACCGTCGTCCAATGACCCGTCGGGCGGCAAACGTATTCGGGGCAGCAATAGCTGGCAAATACAAGCAAAAAAACCCCCGCATGGCGGGGATTCTTACAACACAACCTAATTTACAACATTAGGGAGCTTGAATGTTTGAAGCTTGCTTGCCTTTGGGGCCTTGCGTGACTTCGAACTGGACCTTTTGACCTTCTTTGAGAGTCTTGAAGCCATTCATCTGGATTGCGGAAAAGTGTGCGAACAAATCTTCGCCGCCATCATCCGGAGTAATAAAGCCGAAGCCCTTGGAGTCATTGAACCACTTGACGGTACCTGTTGCCATAAAAGCGTCTTTCAAATATTAACTAATCACACGAGCCGTAAAAGCAAGAAGCTTCACGTAATGCTGCCCCCTCTTATAACTTGCTCACTTCATATTGATGAGCGTTTAGCAACACTTATCAATAATTACCATTGTTCGCGGAAAAAATAAAAAAGTCAAGTAATTTGCAAGGGGCGGCAAGTTTTCATGAGAAACCGCAAAAAAAGCTCTTGATTTAAGGTATTCCAACGTCATCTGCGCACTATCAAGAAAGCGCGTAATATCAATATCAATATAAATGTCAAATGTTGCGCATTTTTCGCATTGCGCGCGCAGTCGAACGCATTAGAATAGACGCATGGCAACTAAGGATGAAAATGATACTGTTACTACGCGGAAAGAGCAAAAACAAGAGCTCAAACCGCCACCTATGTACCAGGTATTATTGTTGAACGATGACTATACGCCGATGGAATTCGTCGTTGCGATCATCCAGGAATATTTTAATAAAGACCGCGAGACCGCGACGCAAATCATGCTCAAGGTTCACCGCGATGGGAGAGGCATGTGTGGTGTGTATCCCAAGGATATCGCCAGCACTAAAGTTGAACTCGTATTAACCCACGCTAGGAAAGCAGGACATCCCCTGCAGTGTGTGATGGAGGAAGCATGATTGCTCAGGAATTGGAAGTTAGTTTACATATGGCCTTTGTCGAAGCCCGACAGGCCCGGCATGAATTCATCACTGTCGAGCACTTGCTGCTTGCGTTGCTGGATAACCCGTCGGCGGCGGAAGTATTGCGCGCATGCGCCGTCAATATCGAGGATTTGCGCAAAACGCTGACGAACTTTATCAGTGACAATACACCCACCGTACCTGGCGCGAGCGAGGTGGACACGCAACCGACCCTCGGTTTCCAGCGTGTGATTCAGCGCGCCATCATGCATGTGCAGTCTGCATCGAACGGCAAAAAGGAAGTGACCGGCGCCAACGTGCTGGTGGCGATTTTCGGCGAGAAGGATTCACATGCGGTCTATTACCTGCATCAGCAGGGCGTGACCCGGCTCGATGTGGTCAATTTTATCTCCCACGGGGTACGCAAGGATCAGCAGGCCGACGCGCAAAAGACGCCGGAAGCGGCCGAAGATGTGCAGGCCGAAGGACAGCAGAAGGAAAGTGCGCTCGACCAGTTCACTCAAAATTTGAACAAGCTCGCCGCCGAGGGCAAAATCGATCCGCTGATCGGGCGTGAAGCCGAGGTTGAGCGCGTGATCCAGACGCTGTGCCGCCGCCGTAAAAACAATCCGTTGCTCGTCGGTGAGGCCGGTGTCGGCAAGACCGCGATTGCGGAGGGCCTTGCCTGGCGCGTGACGCAGGGCGATGTGCCCGAAATTTTGCAGAATGCGGTTGTGTATTCGCTCGACATGGGCGCACTGCTGGCAGGCACCAAATACCGCGGCGACTTCGAGCAGCGTCTGAAGGCGGTATTGAAGCAATTGAAAGATAATCCGAACGGTATTCTTTTTGTCGACGAGATTCACACCATCATCGGTGCCGGATCGGCGTCGGGCGGAACACTCGATGCATCCAACCTGTTGAAGCCGGCTTTGGCCAGCGGACAGCTCAAGTGCATCGGCGCAACCACCTACACCGAATTCCGTGGCGTATTCGAGAAAGACCATGCGCTTTCACGTCGATTCCAGAAAATCGATGTGAATGAGCCGACCGTGGAACAAACTGTGCAGATTCTGCGTGGTTTGAAGTCCCGCTTCGAAGAGCATCACGGCGTCAAGTATTCCGCCTCCGCGCTGACTTCGGCAGCGGAGCTGGCTGCGCGCTTCATCAATGACCGCCATTTGCCTGACAAGGCGATTGACGTGATCGATGAGGCCGGTGCTGCACAGCGCATTCTGCCCAAATCCAAGCAGAAGAAGACAATCGGCAAATCCGAGATTGAAGACATCATCTCGAAGATTGCGCGCATCCCGCCGCAATCCGTCAATCAGGATGACCGCAGCAAGCTGCAGACGATCGATCGCGACCTGAAGAATGTCGTGTTCGGTCAGGAGCCCGCAATCGAAGCGCTGGCATCGGCGATCAAGATGGCGCGTGCCGGTTTGGGCAAGACTGACAAGCCGATCGGTTCCTTCCTGTTTTCCGGCCCCACCGGCGTCGGCAAGACCGAAGTGGCGAAGCAGCTTGCATTCATTCTCGGTATCGAGTTGATCCGCTTCGACATGTCCGAATATATGGAGCGCCACGCGGTAAGCCGCCTGATAGGGGCGCCGCCGGGATATGTCGGATTCGATCAAGGCGGCCTGCTGACCGAAGCGATCACGAAAAAGCCGCACGCAGTGTTGCTGCTCGACGAGATCGAAAAGGCACATCCGGATATTTTCAACATCCTGCTGCAGGTGATGGACCATGGCACGCTGACCGACAACAACGGACGTAAAGCCGATTTCCGCAATGTCATCATCATCATGACGACCAATGCGGGAGCGGAAAGCCTGCAAAAGCGTTCCATCGGTTTCACCGACAAGAAGGAGGCGGGCGACGAGATGGCGGACATCAAGCGCATGTTCACGCCGGAATTCCGCAACCGGCTGGACTCCATCATTAGCTTCGGTGCGCTGGATGAGGAAATCATTCTGCGCGTGGTTGACAAGTTCCTGATGCAGCTCGAGGAGCAATTGCACGAGAAGAAAGTGGAAGCAATCTTCACCGACAATTTGCGCAAGTTCCTGGCGAAGAAGGGCTTTGATCCATTGATGGGGGCACGTCCGATGTCGCGTCTGATCCAGGACATGATCCGCAAGGCGCTGGCCGATGAACTGCTGTTCGGTAAATTGGTGGCCGGCGGCCGCGTGACGGTCGATCTGATTGAAAATGACCAGATCAAGCTGGATTTCGTCGAAGGGGATGAAGCACCTCCGGCGGCGCCTCAAGAAACGGTGGAAATCGAATAATTCGATCTCTATCTTAAAAGCCCGAATTCATGAAAATGATTCGGGCTTTTTTATCGGCAGCATATGCGACTGCGACTGATTTGAGTTCAAGCAGGCATCAAGCGGCTGCAAGCCGGCGATGCCGCAGTTCTGTTTGCAGCCACGTTCGCTGGATGACAAGCCCTAGGGGAAAAGCGGCTTCTTGCTAAGCTGTTTGGCCTTTACATCCATCGCGATTCTCTCCATTACCGATAAACGGTAAGTGGTGGACGGATGAAGTGCGGTATAGCCATTCAACACCGTCGGCGGATACTGGCTTGCCAGCCGCTCCCAGAAACGCAGTGCATTGTCGATGCTGTATCCTGCGCGCGCGAGCATATACAACGATAGCGTATCGGCAGCTGCATCCAGCTCTTGCGGCATGGGCCTGACGCCCGACGTTCCGGCCAACGTGGTCGCGTCCGGCTGGATGCGGAGCAGGTTGTCGATGATTTCGCTGACGGTGCCGCTCATGTTTTGCTTGCTGGCGTGCCCCAGCGAATTGTGCGCCATTTCCTTGGCCAGCACATAGGCCAGTTCTTCGTCGGAGCGGGCAAAATTCATCATGCCGCGAGTGATCATCACGCGGCGGCCATCGTCGTAAGCATTGACGTTATCGGTATTGCCGAGTTCGATGGCGTAGGCACAGGCATGTGTCAATGGAACAGTCAGTGTCGTGTTTGCCTTATCCCGCAGAAGCGTCAATTTGACACTGGAACTCGCGCTTGCCAATGGCGCAAGAATGGCCGCAGCCTGGCGTTCTGCATTCGGTCCCTCAGGCATCGGCTTATCCTCGACCGCGACCAGCTTGTCCCCGCGCCGAACGCCGACGCGTGCTGCGCCGCTGCCGACAAGTACCCCCATGACCTGCAGGCGATCGTCAAGTCCGAGTACGACTTGTGCAGCGTCAGTCATCTCGGCCGAGTAGGAATACTTGTTTTTCGCCGTGAAGCCGAACAGATTGCGGGCACTGCCTTTGCATAGTTCCGCATTCCTGGTCAGAAGAGGGCCGGCGACGCGGTACAAGCGATCTTGCTGCGCTACCAGGGAGCGCAGCGTTGCCTGCTCCGCAGGGCCGACCTGGGGCATGCCTGCCGACGGCACCGGTTGCGGTCGAGACGACGGCGGCTGCGTTGCGCACGAAGTAAGCAGTAACACAACGGGCAATAATGCGACCTGCACCAGTGCGGTCGGTCGCTTCAATCGAATTCGGATCAGTTCAATCATGTCAGGCATAAAGGTCTCCATTAATCTTTTCCAGTGCTGCCAAAACCGCCGGCACCGCGCTTACTTGTATCGAACTCTTCGACTACGTTGAATCCGACTTGCAGCACAGGCACAATAACCAATTGGGCCAGGCGTTCCATCGGATTCAGCGTAAACGCGGTTTGACCGCGATTCCAGGTCGATACCATCAGTTGGCCCTGATAATCGGAATCGATCAAGCCTACCAGATTCCCCAGCACAATGCCGTGTTTATGGCCTAGACCGCTGCGTGGCAGGATCACTGCCGCATAGGCGGGATCGGCGAGGTTGATTGCCAGGCCGGTCGCGATCAGATGCGTAGTGCCGGCCTCGATGACAAGCGGTACATCAATGCATGCGCGCAAATCCAGGCCGGCACTACCTGCGGTGGCATAAGTCGGCAGTTGGTTCCGCATGCGAGGATCGAGAATTTTAACGTCGACGGTTTTCATGGGGTTGGGTTATGGAACGTATGAAGCGTGCCGGATCTTTGGCGCTTGCTCCGGTATCAATGCAGTGTCAGATCCGGCGAGCGATTTCGGATATCAGCTGCCTTGCTAATTGCTGCTTGTCCGCACGCGGGAAATTGGTGTGGCCCTTGTCATCGAACAGCACCAGTTCATTTTCATCCTGGCCGAAAGTTTGCGGTCCGAGATTGCCAACCAATAGAGGTATGCCTTTTCTCTCGCGCTTGGCCTTGCCGTGTTTGAGAAGATCGTCGGATTCGGCCGCGAATCCGACGCAATAAGGTTTATCCGGTAATGCGGCCACCGATGCAAGGATATCCGGGTTTTGTTCGAACAGTAACCGAGGCATGTCGCCCTCGGCGCTTTTCTTCAGCTTTTGCTGGCTTGCATTGGCGACCCGCCAGTCCGCCACGGCAGCAATCGCAATGAACACATTTTGTCCGCTGACATGCGACATCACGACGTCGTGCATCTGCTGTGCGGTGTGGACATTGATTCGATGCACGCCATATGGAGTCGACAACGCAGTCGGGCCGGATACCAGCGTGACGCCGGCGCCCGCTTCGCGCGCGGCGCGCGCCACGGCGTAACCCATTTTGCCGGAGGACAGATTCGTAATGCCGCGAACCGGATCGATCGGTTCGAAGGTCGGGCCGGCGGTGATCAGGATGCGTTTTCCGGACAGGATTTTAGGCTGGAATGCGGAAACCACTTCTTCCAGCAGTTGCTCCGGTTCGAGCATGCGTCCCATGCCGGTTTCACCGCAGGCCTGTTCGCCCGCTTCAGGGCCGAGGATGCCGATGCCGTCTGCCTTGAGCTGCGCAATATTACGTTGCGTCGCAGGATTTTGCCACATCTCTACATTCATGGCTGGGGCCACAAGCAGCGGCAACATCATCGGGCGCGCCAGGCATAGCGTCGAGAGCAGATCGTCGCACGCGCCATGTGCCAGTTTGGCCAGAAAATCCGCCGAACAGGGTGCAATGACGATTGCATCGGCGTCCCGTGTCAAATCGATATGCGGCATATTGTTGTCAATGCGCGCATCCCATTGATCGGTATATACCGGCTGGTTCGAAAGAGCCTGCATTGTCACCGGCGTGATGAAGCGCGTTGCCGCCTGTGTCATGACTACCTGCACCGATGCGCCTGCCTTGCCTAGAGCACGCGTGAATTCCGCCGCCTTGTAGCAAGCGATGCCGCCGGTCAAACCCAATACAATTTTCTTGCCAGCGAGGTCCATGAGAGCTCCTGAAATGCCGTCGCGAGATAGTGTAGCAGCTTATGGTTCCTATTTTTTCACGCGCCGCAATTCGTCAACGACAAATAATATTGCGCCGATGCAGATTGCGCTGTCGGCCACATTGAAGGCAGGCCAGTGCCAGTTGAGGACATGAAAATCCAGGAAGTCGATCACATGGCCGTAAATTATGCGGTCGATGAGGTTGCCGATCGCGCCGCCTAAGATCAATGCGAGCGCCCAGCAAAACAGCCGCCGGCCGGCGTGCCGCTTCAACAGGTAAAGAATGAACAGCGTGGCCGCGATGCTGATGCCAGTGAAGAAATAGCGCTGCCAACCAGCCTGTTCAGCGAGAAAACTGAAGGCCGCGCCTTTATTGTAAGCCAGCACCAGATTAAAGAATGACGTGACCGGAAGTGACTCGCCAAAGGTGAACAACCGGGTAATCGTGATTTTGGTGAGCTGGTCGAGCGCGATCACGATCGCGGCGATACCCAGCCATGGAGTCAGGCTGTTGCTGGTGCTGGAGGCTAAATGGTTATTAGTGGCCATGCTTGATATTTAATTATTGCGGGACAAAGTTAAGCGAAGCGGTACTCTGTCTCCAACTGGTTAATTGCGGCAGGAGGTTTTCCCTTTACTTCGGTTGTTCCCGAAGTAAAGGGCTGTGAAACCAGGTCAGGCAAATCTTCGCGCTTCACCGCCGCCGAACAGATTCGATACGCAGCGCACACAGATGCCTGGATGTTCCGGATGCGCGCCGACATCGGCCCGATAGTGCCAGCAACGCTCGCATTTTTGATGCACGGATGGCGTGATGACAACGGCTTCTTGCGCAGTATTTGCCACCCGGGTCACGTTTGCCTGCGAGGTTATCAGGATGAACTTCAGATCGTCCCCGAGACTGTCGAGCAGCGCATATTTATCGCCGCTGGCCTTGATCTCGACTTCCGCTTGCAACGATGAGCCGATTGCGCCGGACACGCGGACTTCTTCGAGCTGTTTGGTGACTTCGGCACGCGTCTCGCGCAATAATGCGAACTTGTTGAGCAATGCGGGAGCATCGGCAATTTCAGGCAACGTGTAATAGGTTTGCGTGAAGATAGTCTCGCCGCTTGCCGCGTAAGCCTCCTTGTCCGCAAATACCGACCAGGCCTCTTCCGTTGTAAACGACAGTATCGGTGCCATCACGCGCAACAGCGATTGCGTGATATGCCAGATGGTCGTTTGCGCGGAGCGGCGTGCTTTCGAGGTCACGCCGCCGGTATAAAGGCGGTCTTTCAGAATGTCGAGATAGAATCCGCCCAGATCTTCGGAGCAATACGTCTGCAATTTTGCTACTACCGGGTGGAACTCGAAAATGTCATAGTGCTTTAGAATTTCCGCCTGCAATTCGGCCATGCGCGCGATCGCGTAGCGGTCGATGTCAAGCAGTTCTGCGACCGGAACGGCATCTTTTGCCGCATCAAAATCCGAAGTATTTGCCAGCAAAAAGCGCAAGGTGTTGCGGATACGGCGATAGGCTTCCACTACGCGTTTCAGAATTTCGTCGGAAAGGGACAGTTCGCCCGAATAGTCGCTTGACGCAACCCACAGGCGCAGAATTTCGGCGCCAAGCTTGTCGCTGATTTCCTGCGGCGGCATGCCGTTGCCTGCCGACTTGCTTCGTTTGCGGCCATGTTCATCCACGACAAAACCGTGCGTCAGCAGCGCCTTGTACGGTGCGCGGCCATCGAGCATCGATGCGGTAAGCAGTGACGAATGGAACCAGCCGCGATGCTGGTCGGAACCTTCCAGATACAGGTCGGCAGGGAAGTGCGATTGCGCGGCGTGCGAGCCGCGCAGCACGGTCTTATGCGTTGTACCGGAGTCAAACCAGACATCGAGCGTATCCTTGTTCTTCACATAGGCAGCTGCATCGTCGCCGAGCAATTCTTCCGGGTCGAGCGTTTGCCATGCTTCGATGCCGCCTTGCTCGACGCGTTTGGCTACCGCCTCCAGCAACTCGGGTGTGCGCGGATGCAGCTCGCCGGTTTCTTTATGGATGAAGAATGCCATCGGCACGCCCCATTGGCGTTGGCGCGACAGCGTCCAGTCCGGACGATTCGCGATCATGCCGTGCAGCCGCGCCTTGCCCCACCCCGGGAAGAACTCGGTCTCTTCGATTCCCTGTAGAGCGGTCTGGCGCAGGGTCGGACCGCCATCCTTGGGCGTCACGTCCATGCCGGCAAACCATTGCGAGGTCGCGCGATAGATGATCGGCGTCTTGTGACGCCAGCAATGCATGTAGCTGTGATCGAACATGACCAGATTGAACAGCGCGCCGACCTCTTCCAGCTTGGTGCAGATCGGCTTGGAGGCTTCCCAGATTGTCATGCCGGCGAAAAACGGCAGCCATGATGCATATCTGCCGTCGCCCATGACGGGATTGAGGATTTCATCGTCTTTCATGCCATGCGATTTACTCGAGATGAAGTCGTCCACGCCATAAGCCGGCGACGAATGCACGATGCCGGTACCAGTGTCGAGCGTTACGTAGTCGCCGAGGTATATCGGCGATAAGCGATCGTAGCCTTGGTGCGCATCGGCAAACGGATGCTTGAAATTGATCAGTGACAGTGCTTCGCCTTTGCATGTGGCGATGATGCTGCCTTCCAGCCCATAGCGCTGCAGACATGATTCAACCAGGTCTTGCGCCAGAATCAGCAGCGTCGGTTCGCCGTTGCGGACGGTTTGCACCAGCGCATAGGTGAATTCAGGATGCACGTTCAGCGCCTGGTTGGCGGGAATGGTCCATGGCGTGGTGGTCCAGATTACCGCGTAACCTTTGGCGGCAGGCAGTTTCTTCAGGCCGAATGCCGCCGCGATCCTGTCCGGTTCCGCAAATGGAAAACCGACATCGATCGCCGGGTCGCGCTTGTCCTGGTACTCGACTTCCGCTTCCGCCAGCGCCGAGCCGCAGTCGAAACACCAGTTGACCGGTTTCAGGCCACGATAGACATAGCCTTTTTCCAGGATCGTTCCGAGGGCGCGCATCTCGTCAGCCTCGTTGCCGAAATCCATTGTCTTGTATGGATGATCCCAGTCGCCGAGCACACCCAGGCGGATGAAATCCCGCTTTTGCCGCTCGATTTGTTCGCTCGCATAAGCGCGCGCCTTGGCTTGTACTTCAGCAACCGGCAAATTCTTGCCGTATTGCTTTTCGATCTGGATTTCGATTGGCATGCCGTGGCAATCCCAGCCCGGCACGTACGGCGCATCAAAGCCGGCCATATTGCGGGCCTTGACGATCATGTCTTTCAAAATCTTGTTGACTGCGTGGCCTGTATGAATGTCGCCATTCGCATAGGGCGGGCCGTCATGCAGGACGAACCTGGGGCGTCCTTTCGATGCGTTGCGGATGCGCTGGTAGATTTTTTTGGTTTGCCATTCCTTGACCCATTGCGGTTCGCGTTTAGCGAGATCGCCGCGCATGGGGAAAGGCGTTTCCGTCATATTGACCGGATACTTGCTTTGAGGCTTGTTTGCGGACTTGCTGGATTTGCTGTCGGACATAATTTTCTTCAACGGTATTCGGTGGAGCAAACGGATGTTTTCAATTGGCGGTTTTCGTTCGATCGTCAAATTCGGTCGGTCGGCGTTGGCGTTGGCCTTGCATTCCCTTCGGTCACATTCCCTACGGTCACGCTTCCTGCGGTCGGCTGTGGCGTTGCGCTTCCGTTGGTCGCACTCCCTGCGGCGACCAACGGAAGTGCAGAGCTCGCCGAGACGGCGAAATCGCCCTGCTGCTTCAAATACGCGCGCGCCTGCTTCACGTCGCGCATGATCGCATCGGTGAGCGTGGGCAGATCGATATACTTTTCTTCGTCACGCAATTTTTTCAGGAATTCCACCCGGATCAGTTTGCCGTAGCATTGCTCCGCATAGTCGAATATATAAGTTTCCAGCAGTACCCGCCCGCTGTCGTCGATGGTGGGACGTACACCCAGACTGGCTACTCCGGGTAACGGCTGCTCCGCGAGGCCATGTACCTGTACTACAAAGACGCCGGACAGAGCAGGGCGCCTGTGGGCAATCCGCAGGTTCAGCGTCGGGAATCCGAGTGTTCGCCCGAGTTTTTGCCCATGAATCACGTGCCCCGATATAGTGTAAGGATGCCCCAGCAGTTGCTTTGCATGGTTCAGGTCGCCTTGTGCCAGTGCGCTGCGCACTGCCGACGAAGAGATGCGTGTGCCATTATTCATCACGGTCGGCAGCGCCTCGACCTGAAAACCGTATCGCTTGCCGGCCTCGATCAGCATTGCGACATCGCCGGCACGCTTGGCGCCGTAGCGGAAGTCTTCGCCGACTATCAGCCACTTGACATGCAAGCCCTGCACCAGCACTTTTTCAATGAACTGCTGCGGCGGCAGCGCAGCGAAACCGGCATTGAAATGCTCGACGATGACACGATCGACACCCGCATTCGACAATGACTGCAACTTGTCGCGCAGGTTGGCGATGCGCGTGGGCGCTTTGCCCGGGTCGCCGGCCAGCTGGGCGAAAAATTCGCGCGGATGCGGCTCGAAGGTCATGACCGCCGTACCGAGTCCCAGCCCTGTCGCGGCTTCGCGCATGCGCGCCAGCAGGGCTTGATGCCCGCGATGCACGCCATCGAAGTTGCCAATCGTCAGTGCACACGGTGTGCGCGCCTCGGCATTGGGAAGTCCGCGAAATACCTTCATAGAGGAAGCCGGATCGGAAAGCCGTTGCAAAACCTTCGATTATAATGCTTTCGCGCGGTTTTCCGCATTGCAAACGCAGCTTGCGGAATTTGTTCAGGCGCGGGCCAGGGTATCCTGCCGGTAATATTGTGCAAGCAACCGGTAAATTTCAGGATAATCGGCGGCCAAGGGTTGCGGCCGGACGAAAAACACTTCAGAAGCCACCGCAAAGAATTCTGCCGGATGCTTTGCCGCGTAAGGGTCCATCGGCAGTGCCGCGAACAATGCATTGTAATGCGCCGCATCGGCGGGGCGGTCGGGGTCGAAATCGTCGGGTAACTGCCTGTCCAGCAGATCGACGCGCAGCGAAAGATCCGCGTAAGCGGCCGAAAATGCCTGTTGCCAAAGCCATGCCTCGATATCATGATGATACGTCGCGAGAAACGGCGGGCAACCATTCGCGTTACCTCGGCTCATGTCGATTTTATGTGCAAATTCATGGATCACGACATTGTAGCCGTCAGCGGCTGTGTGTGCGGTTTCCACGTCTTCCCACGATAGTACGACCGCGCCGCCGGCCTGCACCGCTTCGCCGGAAAGCGGCTCGCGCCACTCGTGGAGAACGCCCGCATCATCCATCTCGCTGTGCGGCACGATAAATGCGGACGGATAGACGATGATGCCCGACATGTCATTGTACAAATCAAGCGTAAGGTTCAACACCAGCAAACAGGCTTGCGCGGAAATCAGAACGGCAATCTCATCGGTCACTTCAAGTTCGCCGGCGCCGGTAATGGTTTTGGTTGCCAGAAGCGTTTCGCTCAAGGCCTTGAGGCGCGTCAATTCGCCGGCGGACAGCGTCCGGAGAAAGGGCAAGCGGCCAACGCAGTCGCGCCACAGGATGTCGGGTATCTGCGGTTTATGACGATGAAGGAGTCGACGGAGCCATTGCATGCCGATCATTGTCGCGGAAATCGTGCCGGTGCGCTTAGCCGCGGCAATGTCTGCGCCGGTACGAAAACACCGGATATACCACAGGATAGAACGGTATCAATCTCCCTGTTCGCGGGCGTCAAAGCCGGCGCTGCCGGCAATTGTCTGCCAGTTGGCCAATAATGTGGCGATGTCGCCGAATCCGCCCTCCGGCGCCTGTCCATTCGGTGTGAGCCTGTCGATCAAATCCGGCAGCAGTACGCTTAAATGGGTCGCCGTTTCATCCTGTGTCAGTGCGGTTTCTTCCGAAATCTGTTGCAGATGACCATTTCCCAATATTTGCTGGATCTGTTCCGCCGAGATCGGCAAATTTTGCCCGGAACTGATCCATGAGCCGATGACGTCACCGAGTCCTGCTTCCTGAAACCGGCCTATCAAACCAGGCAAACCGCCTGCTTGCCCATGGTCGGACAGCATGGCCAGTGCTGCCTGCAGCAACTTCGCTTGCGGACCAGTTACCTTTGCTTCAGCATTGCCGGGATCGAACGCTCTGTCGGAAAAACCCATCATGTGCCCCGTGAATTGGAATAAATTACACCATACAGGGTTCAGCCGTCATGCGGGTGCCAATCCTGCCATTGTTTGATCTCGATTTACATTTCTCCCCAGACTGCATTCAGCGTGGTAAGGCCGGCAAGGCCGGCTGTTTCGGTGCGCAGCACGCGCGGGCCCATCGACAATGCCAATGCGCCGTGCGCACGCGCCGCACTTTCCTCGCCCTCGGTGAAACCGCCTTCCGGGCCGACCAGCAGCGCCACCGCCTGCGGTGGATGGTGGCGCGCCCATTCGGACAGC
The DNA here is from genome assembly GCA_035995725.1 of Burkholderiaceae bacterium. Classification (GTDB taxonomy): domain Bacteria; phylum Pseudomonadota; class Gammaproteobacteria; order Burkholderiales; family Burkholderiaceae_D; genus JAQGLW01. The sequence goes on from DASYKE010000071.1 coordinate 14,902, forward strand.
GATTGTTCGGCATGCGGGGTCAGCAGAATGCGATGATGCAGATCGTGTTGTCCGATCCAGTCATTGAAATCGGCCATTTGTGCCAGATGGGGCAGACGATTTCGGCCGCACTGCTCGGATGCCGCAACGATAATTCCCTGCCAATGGGCCAGTTTTCTCGCGGCGCGCTCATCCGACAATCTGACCACGCAACGCTGCGCAGCCAGAGGCTGGATCGCGGTGGCGCCAAGCTCGACCGCTTTTTCGATAATCCAGTCCATTTTCGACGTTTCCGGCAATGCCTGCGCCAGTGTGATGGCGTACGGTAATTCGACTTCGCGCGGCGAAAACGTCTTGACTTCTGCGCTCGCGCGCTTTTTTTCGATTGCGGTCAGGGTCGCGGTGTATTCACCGCCTTCACCGTTAAATAATGTGATTCGGTCACCCGCAGCAAGGCGCAGCACCTGCACATGGTGGGCGACATGGTCCGGCAATGCGATGATCGCGCCGACGGACAGGGGGTGCGCGCAATAAAAACGAGGCATCTGGGATCCGTTATGGGCGAAGGGTCAACATTTGGCTGGGCGAACGTTTTTCTTGTCGCCGGCTGATTTCGCAGCGATATCTATCGATCTCTCGGGCTGGCAACAGCGCTCGCTACGGAACATGTTGTCCGACACCATGCGGGGAATACGGCCGGCGGCAAGCACGTGTTGATATATCGCATCACCATCCTGCGCAGATGCGTATAAGATTAACGGCGCTTCAATGTCGAGCGCTTCGGACAGCTTGTACGTCGAACCGGATGCCTGATGAAAGGAAAAGGCGGCGGGCCCGGCTGAATGCAGCATGGCTGGATATGCCGCCGGGGCTGGTGTATTGGACGGTCTAAAGGATGACATGACGATTTTGCAAGGAAAGGATCTGAATGGATTCCAATTCTAATCTCTGCACGTCACTCTGGTAAAATACGAGGCTTTGCAGCAATACGTCTCGAGCCTGCTCCAAGCTGCGTCATTTATCCTGATCGCCATGACTTCCATACTCCCAACCGACAAAATGGCCAACGCAATCCGCGCCTTGGCTATGGACGCAGTACAAAAGGCCAATTCCGGGCATCCCGGCATGCCGATGGGAATGGCAGAAATCGCCGTCGCATTGTGGGCCAGGCATTATCGCCATAATCCTGCCGACCCGCGCTGGATCAACCGCGATCGGTTCGTGTTATCCAATGGACATGGCTCGATGCTGCATTATGCGCTGCTGCATCTGGCAGGATATGACCTGCCGATGGACGAGATCAAAAATTTTCGCCAATTGCATTCGAAGACACCGGGTCATCCGGAAGTCGATGTAACGCCCGGCATTGAAACCACCACCGGTCCGCTCGGCCAGGGCTTGACCAATGCGGTTGGGATGGCGTTGGCTGAAAAATTGCTCGCTGCCGAGTTCAACAAACCCGGCTTCGATATTGTCGATCATTACACCTATGCGTTCGTCGGCGATGGCTGCCTCATGGAAGGGATTTCGCATGAAGCATGTTCGCTGGCGGGCGCATTGCGCTTGTCCAAACTGATTGCGCTGTATGACGATAATGGCATTTCGATCGACGGCCATGTCGAGGGCTGGTTCCGCGACGATACGCCGAAACGTTTCGAAGCCTATGGCTGGAACGTGATTCGCAGTGTCGACGGCCACAATGTCGATGCCGTCGACGCAGCAATCAAGGCGGCCAAGCAGTCCGACAGGCCAACCCTGATCTGCTGCAAAACGGTCATCGGCAAAGGCGCGCCCAATATGCAAGGCACCGACAAGGTGCACGGCGCTGCATTGGGCGACAAGGAAATCGCTGCTGCCCGCGAAACATTGAACTGGACTTCCGCGCCGTTTGACATTCCTGCCGATGTGTACGCCGCATGGGATGCCAAAGCGCAAGGCCGGGCCATGCAAGGCGAATGGGAGGCGTTGCTCAACGCTTACAGTGAACGCTATCCGCAACAAGCGGGTGAGCTGTTGCGGCGAATGAACGGCGAATTGCCGGGCAATTTCAACCAGGCGGTTAAAACCTATATCGGCAACTGCGCCGAGAAAAGGGAAACCATCGCTACCCGCAAGGCCAGTCAGAACGCGATTCAGGCCTTGGCGCCGATATTGCCGGAATTCCTCGGCGGTTCCGCCGACTTGACCAGCTCGAATCTGACCAACTGGAAGGAATGCGTGGCAGTGCGCGCCGATCAGCCGGGCAACCATATCAATTACGGAGTGCGCGAATTCGGCATGAGCGCGGTCATGAACGGCATTGCGCTGCACGGCGGTTATATTCCGTTCGGCGCTACCTTCCTCACGTTCTCCGACTACAGCCGCAATGCGCTGCGGATGGCGGCGCTGATGAAAATTCGTTCGATCTTCGTGTTCACGCACGATTCGATCGGCCTGGGCGAAGATGGGCCGACCCATCAATCGGTGGAACATGTGTCGAGTCTGCGCCTGATCCCGAATCTGGATAACTGGCGTCCGTGCGACACGGTGGAATCCGCCGTCGCATGGGAGCAGGCGATCAAACGGCGGAACGGCCCGACCACCCTGATTTTTTCGCGCCAGAATTTGCCGTACCAAGAGCGCACAGCGGAACAGATTGCCAACGTTCACCGTGGCGGCTATGTGCTGAAAGATGCCGCCGGTGCGAAGGCGATTCTGATTGCGACCGGTTCCGAGGTTGATCTCGCGGTCAAGGCTGCGGACGAACTCGCCAGGCAAGGCATGCCGGTGCGCGTGGTCTCGATGCCGTCCACCGATGTATTTGATCGCCAGGACGCCGCATATAAAGCAGGCGTTTTGCCGAAGGGTTTGCCGCGCGTTGCGGTGGAAGCCGGTGTCACCGACTTCTGGTACAAGTACGTGGGCCTGGAAGGCGCGGTCGTCGGCATCGATACCTTCGGCGAATCGGCACCGGCGGGCGTGCTGTTCAAGCATTTCGGGTTTACGACCGAGAAAGTCGTCGCCGCGGTGAAATCGATAGTTTAGTTATTGCGGGACAGAGCAGCCATAACATTGCGGGACAGAGTTTGTGAGGCGCCGTAGCGCGCCGAATTATCTCGATCCTTGGAAGGGGCTCTGTCCCCAACATATTAGAAAGGGACTCTGTCCCCAAAAAATTAGCAGAGAATTATTTTCGTTCAGGAGAAAACCATGACCATCAAGGTAGCAATCAACGGCTACGGCCGCATCGGCCGCAATATCCTGCGCGCCCATTACGAAGGCGGCAAAAAGAATGACATCCAGATCGTCGCGATCAATGATCTGGGCGACGCAAAGTCCAATGCCCACCTGACCCGCTACGACACCGCCCATGGAAAGTTTCCCGGCACCGTCACGGTCGATGGCGACAACATGATTGTCAATGGCGACAAGATCCGCGTATTTGCGCAGCGCAATCCGGCCGATATCCCCTGGCGCGAACTGGGTGTCGACGTAGTGCTCGAATGCACCGGTTTTTTCACCACCAAGGAAAAGGCATCGGCCCACCTGAAGGGCGGCGCCAAGAAAGTCATTATTTCCGCACCCGGCGGCAAGGATGTCGATGCGACCATCGTCTATGGCGTCAATCACAAGGTATTGAAGGCGTCGGATACGGTTATTTCCAACGCGTCGTGTACCACTAATTGTCTGGCACCCCTAGTCAAGCCGCTGCATGACCAGATCGGCCTGGTCAACGGCTTGATGACCACGGTCCATGCATACACCAATGACCAGGTATTGACCGACGTGATGCATGAAGACCTGCGCCGCGCCCGTTCCGCCACCCAGTCGATGATTCCGACCAAGACCGGTGCCGCCGCCGCCGTGGGCCTCGTGTTGCCGGAATTGAACGGCAAGCTCGACGGTTTTGCGATCCGGGTGCCGATCATCAATGTGTCGATCGTGGACCTGTCGTTCATCGCTGCGCGCGATACCGACACGGAAGAAGTCAACGCGATCATGAAGAAAGCGTCCGAAGGATCGTTGAAAGGAATTCTGACTTATCAGACCGAGCCGCTGGTATCGATCGATTTCAACCACAATCCGGCGTCGAGCAATTTCGACTCGACTCTGACCAAGGTCTCGGGCCGGCTGGTGAAAGTCTCTTCATGGTATGACAATGAATGGGGATTCTCCAACCGCATGCTGGATACCACGGTTGCGCTGATGTCGGCCAAGTAACCGGCGCGGACACAGGAAAAACGTCCCTGGTTGGGACGTTTTGCTATAGTAGTCACTTCGATTGTGGCGGAGCGCATTTTGCTAAAGCTCAAAAAACTGATTGCACGGAATAAAGGTTTTCTGTTCTTCCTGTTCGGCATGATCATGGTGCGCAGTGCGATTGCCGACTGGTACGGCGTACCGTCGAGCTCGATGTATCCGACTCTGCTGATCGGTGACCGTATCGTATCCGATCGACTGGCCTACGATGTCAAAATCCCGTTTACCGATTTGATCGTAAAACATATTGCCGATCCGCAACGCGGGGATATCGTGACCTTTACCTCGCCGGAGGATGGCACTCGCCTGGTCAAACGCTTGATCGGTTTGCCGGGCGACGTGATCGAAATGCGTAACGAGCAATTGGTTATCAACGGCGTTCGGGCATCCTATGCACCTGTTGCCGGAGAGATCGCAGCGCGCCTGTCGCCTGGCTACCAGGGAAAACAACTGGTACTGGAAGAACAACTTTTAGGTCGGCAACGGCCCATCATCGTGATGCCGCAACAACCGGCGATGCGTTCATTCGGCCCCGTAACGGTGCCGGAGGGTCAATACCTGATGCTGGGGGACAACCGCGATAACAGCAAGGATTCCAGATACATCGGGTTCGTCAAGCGGGAATTGCTCACGGGGCAGGTCAAGCGTGTGATGTTTTCTCTCGATACTAACAAGTTTTATTTACCGAGGTTGGAGCGGTTTGGAGCGGCGCTGCTTTAGCAAGTGGCGGGCATGCTGTGTTTTTGATGCAATCGTGGTCAGCCAAAAATTTCTGTCCATTGCCGTTTTACCTCCGCGACTTCGTTCGTTACCCGTTCCATCTCAACTCGCGCCCGTTCTTCTCCCTGCAATCTGATCTGGTGCTGCATTTTGCGAAACGTACGGTACGCATTCGCCACAGTGCCCGCCAATCCCGGCTCGATCAACCCCAGTTCCCCACATAATTTCAGTAATGCGATATTGCCGATGTCCGCCGTCAATTGCGGATGCCGGGCGGCGTGGCGCAGCACCAGAAACTGCACGATAAATTCGATATCGATCATGCCGCCCGCGTCATGCTTGAGATCGAATAGCTGTGAGCGATTCGGATGCGCATCATGCATTTTTTTACGCATCGATAAAACTTCCTGCTTTAATGTTGCCTCGTCACGCGGCTGACGCAAGACTGTTTCCCGAATCTTTTCAAACCATGTGCCGATGGCCGCATCTCCGGCGCAGAAACGGGCGCGCGTCAGTGCCTGGTGTTCCCACAGCCATGCCGATTCGGTCTGGTACTTTTCAAATGCGGAAACAGGCGATACCATCAAGCCGCTGGCCCCATCCGGACGTAGCGCGACGTCGATATCGAACAGGATACCGGCCGAGGTATGGCTGGTCATCCAGGTGATGAAGCGCTGCGCCAGCTTCGCATAGAGCATCGGCGCATCGGGATGATCGTCGTCATATAAAAAAACCACATCGAGATCGGATGCATAGCCGAGTTCCTTGCCGCCGAGTTTGCCGTAGGCGACTACGGCAAATTTCGGCACATCCCGATGCCGGTTCGGAATGGTTTGCCAGGCGGCCTGCATGGTGACTGCAACCAGCACGTCGGCCAATGCCGACAAATGATCGGCCAGCCGTTCGACAGTCAGATCGCCTTCCAGATCGTGTGCCAATAGCCGCAGCAATTGCGCATGATGCAGCTCGCGCAGCACATCCATCTGGCGCTCCGTGTCACCGGGTATTGCATCAAGCTGGCGCCGGCACTCCTGCGCGAAGGCAGGCCAGTCGGGCGTTGCCTTGAGCGTATTGTCGTCTAATAATTCATCCAGCAGAAGCGGGTGACGGGTAAGGTATTTCGCGGCCCAGTCGCTGGCCTCGATCATGCGAATTACCCGCCCCAGCGCATGCGGGTATTCGGTAAGGAGCGACAGGTAGGCGGCGCGGCGAGCAATCGCTTCAAAGAAATCCAGCAACCGGCCAAGTGTTGCCGAACGCGCTTCGGTAATCTCTGAAATGATCGGCAAAGCGGCCGTAACCAGCGCTACCAGCTTGTTGCGGCTGGATTCCGGTAACGTTTGCAGCCGCGGGGATTGCCATGTCGACACTAAACGTTTCGCCGTCGCCGGCGCATCATCGAAATTCAGTGCAGTCAGATGCTTTTCAATCGCTTCCCGGTTATCTGTGGCAAGCAGCGTTGCGTAAATTTCCGGATCGGCGGGCGAATCAGGATTGGCAGGCTGGCCGTTTTTCTTGTCGCTGAAAATGGCGTCGAATTGCGCAGCAACCAGCGCCCTATGCGATTCCAGCGCACTCAACAGCGACGTTGCATCGGAAAATCCCATCATTTGCGCGATCGTCAGACGGTCGGCTTCAGTGGCCGGCAGACTATGGGTTTGCGCATCGTCCAGATACTGCAGGCGATGTTCAAGATTGCGCAGGAAGGTATAAGCTGCCAGCAGTTGCTCGACAACTTCGTGGCTCAACAGCCGTTTTTCCGCCAAGATGCGCAGCGTCGTGCGCGTGGAGCGGTCGCGCAATGCGGCATCGCGACCGCCGCGGATCAGCTGGAACACCTGCGCCAGGAATTCGATTTCGCGAATTCCCCCGCGTCCCAGCTTCACGTTGTTGCTGCGGTCGGGATGGCGCGTCTCCTGGCGCGTCACTTCGGCGCGGATCTGCGCGTGCATGTTGCGCAGCGCGTCAATCGAACCGTAATCGAGATAGCGTCGATAGACGAATGGCCGGACGATGCTTTCCAGCGCGGCGATGTCGGCTTCGTTTCCGGTCACGGCGCGGGCCTTGACCCATGCATAGCGCTCCCACTCCCGGCCCTGCACCACCAGATACTCTTCAACCATGCCGAAGCTCGCCACCAGCGGACCGGACGCGCCGTTCGGCCGCAATGCCATGTCGACCCGAAAGGTGAAACCGTCTTCCGCGATTGCCGACAGATCACTGATCAGTTTTTTGCCGAATCGCGTGAAGAATTCATGGTTCGACAGCGACCGCTGGTCCGGCGACGTCGTCTGTGTTTCGCCGTCTTCCGGATAGACAAAAATGAGATCGATATCGGATGACACATTGAGCTCGCCGCCGCCGAGTTTGCCCATGCCCAGTACAATGAGTTCCTGCGGGTTGCCCGACTCTTCGCCGATTGGCGTGCCGTGCAGGGCGATCATGTCGCCGGCGACAGCGGCAACGTGTGTCTGTATCGCAAAATCCGCGAATGCGGACATGGTCCCGACCACTTCGGCCAAATCGGCACGGCCGTCCAGATCGCGCGTTATCAGCGTCGCGACGACCAAGTTGCGCAGGCGACGCATTGCGCGAGGCAAAGGTATCCCTGCACCTGTTTCATTTTGTAAAAGTTGAGCGAAAATCGTCCGGTTCAACGATAATCCGGCAAGATCGGCCACCAAGTCGGCGCGTGCGGCATCAGCGCTTATCCAACGCATGTAGAACCGCGAGGCAATATTGCAGGTCAAAGGAAATTGGACACAAATGAAAAAAGGGTATTTTAGGCTTTTTCAGTTACCCTCGGCGCCAAGATGTCGATATTTATGCGAAGAATGGCATTGTTGATTGTCATTAATTCATTTTTTATTTCACGCCGGATCATGCATTTACCCTTCTGATTGATGTCCAACGACCAATACCGTTCAGGCCAGGCAAGGAGGCGCCTCGCCATATGTTGGCTTGCTATTCAGCAATGTTACCGCATTGCCGATAACGCTACCCGCCATGTGCTCAGCGCTATGCTGGCATGCGTGGTGATTGCCTATTTCATTTTTTGTACGTTGTTTTTAACATTGCGCTACGCGGTGCTGCCCAATATAGACCATTACAAAGTCGATATTGAGCGAATGGCCAGCGATGCGATCGGCGAGCCGGTGTCGATTGCCACGATTCATGCGTCGTGGCGCGGATTGAGACCGCATTTAATGCTGAATAATGTCGTGATATACAACAAGGCCGGCGAACAGCAACTGAGTTTGCCGAAGGTCTCGACGACATTATCGTGGTGGTCGGTGGTGGTTGCCGACCTGCGGTTCCATACGCTGGAAATCGACCGTCCGGATGTGGACATTGAACGTGATGTACAAGGCAATTTTGTCATTGCAGGCATTTTGCTGGATCCGCATAAAAAAAGTGATGGCGGACAAGGCGCCGACTGGATTTTGTCGCAGCGGGAAATTGTCATCCGCAACGGGGTGGTGCGCTGGAACGACACGATGCGCGGCGCGCCCACACTTGTTTTGACTGATGTCGATTTTACCTTGCACAATCAAGGCAGGCGTCATCAGTTCGCACTCAACGCAACACCCCCATCGACATTTGCCGCTCCAATCGACGTGCGGGCCGATTTCGATCATCCGCACTTTGCACGGAAAATTTCCGACATCACTTTATGGGAAGGCACTTTGTATGCCGATTGGCGCAATACCGATCTGGCAGTCTGGAAAGACTATTTCGATTATCCGTTCGAGGTGCAGAAAGGAAAAGGATCGATTCGCGCGTGGCTGACTTTCGATCGGGCAAGGGTGGCGGACTTCACTGCGGATTTGACATTGTCCAACGTATCAACCCGTTTGCATAAGGATTTGCAGCCATTGGACCTGGTGCAGGTGAGCGGACGCGTATCGGCGAGTGAGGAGTTGGGTCCGGAACCGAAGGATGGCATGTTCTCATTTGGCGAGCAAGGTCATGCGGTCGCGTTGACGGATTTTTCGATGGAGACCAGTAACGGGCTGAAGCTGCCGAAGACAACGATCAGCCAGACATTTGTGCCGGCTACCAAAAGTCGGCCCGAAAAGAATGAAGTCACCGCAACCATGCTCGATCTGCATACGCTGGCAAACTTTGTCGGACATCTTCCGCTGTCGGCGGGGCAGCGCCAGATGCTGACCGATTTTGCTCCGCGCGGGCAACTGAAAGATTTTTCAGCCAAATGGCAGGGTAGCTATCCCGACCTGTCGTCCTATCACATCAAGGGTCAATTCACCGGTCTGACCGTGAATGCCCAAGCGCCGCGTCCGGCCAGCCCGAAAAGTGGACAGGTGCCGGCACGAGCGGCAGTGCCGGGCATACCGGGTTTCGACAATTTGACCGGGCGTGTCGACGCGAGCGATAAAGGCGGCACTATCAATCTTGCGTCCGAGAAGGTCGTATTGCATTTGCCGGGTTACTTCGCCGATCCCGTAATGCCTTTCGACCGCTTGAATATGCAGGCAAAGTGGGGTCCGCAGGACAAGAACAAGCTTCTCGTTCAGATCGACAGTATGGATTTCGTGCAGGATGGTGTGATCGGATCGCTGTCCGGCAAGCATGTGATGCCGCTGGGAGGACCAACAGCCAAAGCGCCGGGAACGATCGACTTGACCGCGAAAATATCGGAATTTGATGTCAAGAAAATTGGCCGCTATCTGCCGTTGCATACGCCGGATCCGCTGCGCAACTGGCTGACCGGCGCGCTGCAAGAGGGTCAGGCGCAGGATGTCGCGGTCGTCATCAAAGGTGAACTGGCGAATTTTCCGTTCCATACCGACAAGCCGATGGGCAAACCCAAGGGACAATTTACCGTGAGCGGCAAGATTGACAATGGCAAATTGAATTACACGCCCGGGATTCTCGCCAAAGATGAAAAATCGCCGCTCTGGCCGTTGTTGGAAAGGATCAAGGGAAGCTTTACCATCGATCGCACACGCCTGGAAATCAAGGCTGAGAGCGCAAGTACGCACGGGGTCGCGTTGTCGAATGTAAAGGCAGTCATCCCGGATCTGTTGTCGGCCGACACGCTGCTCGACATTAATGGCAATGCCGAAGGAAAGCTGCAGGATTTTGTCGGTTTCACCAACAATAGCCCGGTATCCGATTGGATTGGGCACTTTACCGAAGAGACCAAAGCCAGCGGCGATGCGACGTTATTGCTGAAATTTCAGTTGCCGCTGGCGCGGATGTCGGAAGCCAAAGTGCAGGGAACGCTGCGCTTCGCCGGCAATGACGTGACGCTGCAAAATGGCATGCCACCGATGTTACAGGCGCGCGGAGAACTGGAGTTTCACGAAAAGGGCTTGAATTTAAACGGCATCAGGGCAAGTTTCCTGGGCGGTCCGATTGCGGCATCCGGCGGCACCCAGCGTGACGGCAGCATAGCGATCAAGGTTGACGGTAGCTTGTCTTCCGAGGGATTGCGAAAAACATATCCGGCGCCGGCAACGCAGCGGCTATTGCAGCATATCACCGGCAGTACGCGTTATAGCGCGTCGATTGGCATAAAAAAGAAGGGTCCTGAAATCGTGGTTGAATCGAGTCTGCAAGGCATGGCGCTCGATTTTCCCGCACCGTTGAACAAGACTGCCCATGAGAGGTTGCCGCTCAAATTTGAAATGGCAGGATTGCCGTCGGACGATGCGACAATGGTACGTGACGAAGTCAAATTATCGCTCGGGTCCGCTATAGTCACACGCTATTTGCGTCAGAAATCGCTTGAGAAAAATGCCTACTGGCGTGTCGTGCAGGGCGGCATTGGCGTCAATGTGCCGGCGCCGCAACCGGACAACGGCCTGATTGCCAGCGTCAACCTGAAATCCCTCGATATCGATGCATGGCGCAACAGCGTGGCATCGATTGTGGGAGGAGGCAAACAAAATGAAGCCGAAACGGAGTCGCCTGCATTGGGCATGTCGCAATATATCGAGCCGGACGTGCTGGCGGCACGTGCGACAGAGCTATATATAATGGGCAAGAAACTTAATAACGTGGTGGTCGGTGCTTCCCATCAAAAAGGATTATGGCAGGCCAACATTGATTCCGAGCAGGCGTCCGGCTATGTCACCTGGAATGAATCGCCGTCGGGACTGGGCAAGGCAACGGCGCGCCTGGCATCACTGATCATTCCTCAATCCGCCGCGTCGGATGTGACTGAATTGCTGGAGGGGAAAAATAAGTCGACTCAGATTCCCGGCCTGGATGTTGTTGCCGATAATTTCGAATTGTTCGGCAAACGACTGGGTCGCCTCGAACTGGTGGCGGATAACAATTTCGGTCCGAACGGGCGCGAATGGCGCATCGACAAACTCTCCATAGACAATGCCGATGCCACGCTCAAAGCCAGCGGCAAGTGGGCAACCAGCGCGGGCGGCAGCGTGTCCAATCTGTCGTATGCGCTCGATATTGCCGATGCCGGCAAGCTGCTGGAGCGATTCGGTTTTGCGCATGTGCTGCGTGGAGGCAAGGGCAAAATGGAAGGAGATCTCAGTTGGGAAGGCTTGCCTTTTTCGATCGATATTCCGACCTTATCGGGGCAATTCCGTCTGAACATGGCGGCCGGGCAGTTCTTGAAGGTGGACCCCGGCGCCGCCAAATTATTGAGCGTGCTGAGTCTGCAGTCGTTGCCGCGCAGACTTACGCTCGATTTCCGCGACATTTTTTCGGAAGGCTTCGCCTTTGATAGCATCGCCGGTACAGCCACGATCGCCCAGGGAACCATGAAGACCGACAACTTCAAGATGCGCAGCGTCAATGCAGTTGTACTGCTGGACGGTTCAGCCGATATTGCAAAGGAATCACAGAATCTGCGCGTCGTCGTCATACCCGAAATCAATGCAGGAGCGGCTTCGCTCGTATATGGACTGGCGGTCAACCCGGTACTCGGACTGGGATCTTTTCTGGCGCAATTGTTCTTGCGTGATCCATTGATGCGGGCGTTCACTGTAGAATATGAAATCACGGGGCCGTGGAAAGACCCGGTCATCAACAAGCTTGCGCGCAAATTCGACAACGTACCCGCTGCGTCAGACATTCCTCAAGGTGCTCAATCCGGTAGATAGCCATGCTTAAAGATCCGGTCAAAATCGCTGCCGTACAAATGGTTTCAAGTCCTGTGCCTGAAGAGAATTTTGCTGCTGCGCGCAGCTTGATTCAACAAGCGGTACGGCAGGGAGCAGAGCTGGTTTTGCTGCCGGAGTACTGGCCGATCATGGGCATGCATGAGACCGACAAGATCGGTCATGCGGAACAGCCCGACGCGGGTCCAATCCAGGCTTTCATGTCGGAGCTCGCACGCGAGCATAAGATCTGGCTGCTCGGCGGGACGCTGCCGATGGTTGCAGCCGAAGCCGGCAAGGTGTTGAACACAATGCTGGTGTACAGCCCGGCCGGCGAACCAGTCGCCCGCTACGACAAAATCCATTTGTTCGGTTTTACCAAAGGCGGCGAATCCTATGACGAGTCGCGCACCATCGTGCCCGGCAGCGCAGTCACAAGTTTCGATGCCCCGTTCGGCAAAGTCGGGTTGTCCGTATGTTACGATTTGCGTTTTCCGGAACTTTATCGGGCAATGGGCGATTGCATATTGGCCGTGGTGCCGGCCGCATTCACCTATACGACCGGCAAGGCGCACTGGGAAATACTGCTGCGTGCGCGCGCAATCGAAAACCAGTGTTATGTCCTTGCTGCCGCGCAGGGCGGCCGCCATCAGAATGGCCGCCGCACATGGGGACACAGCATGCTGATTGACCCGTGGGGCGAGGTGAAAGCGGTGTTGCCGGAAGGCGAGGGGATTGTAATCGGTGACATCGAACCCCATCATTTGATACATGTACGCGAGAGCTTGCCCGCGCTCGGACATCGCAAATTGTAGGCGAATAGTCAATGTAGTTCATTTGCCAAATTTGCAATCCGGTATTTTGAATGGCTTGATATCCGTTTGACTGCGGAACGTTCCGCCAGCCGAATGCTCTACAATGCGTTAAACTTTTGAACCAACCAACATTCGCTAACCCGCTTGGCGGACACCAACCATCATGAATTTATTTGAACCGAATCTCCGAACCCAAGCCATCGCCCGCGATATTTTACTGACTCCGTTCGGTCTGGACGAAGCCAAGCTGATCAAGGTTCTGGGTACGATGTTTACGCACCGGGTCGATTATGCCGACCTGTATTTCCAGTTCACCAAGAGCGAGGGCTGGAGCCTGGAAGAAGGCATCGTCAAGACCGGCAGTTTCTCGATCGACCAGGGCGTCGGCGTGCGCGCCGTGTCGGGTGACAAGACCGCATTTTCCTATTCGGATGAAATTTCCGAGCGCGCGCTGCATGAGGCCGCCGCTGCTACCCGTACCATTGCGCGCCAAGGTGCGGGCAAGGTGAAAGTCGCTTCCTCGATGCAGGCAATCGGCGGCCGCGAGCTGTACCTGGCGCATGACCCGCTCGCTTCGCTGGACGCAACGGAGAAGGTCGCATTGCTGGAAAGAGTCGAACGTATCGCTCGCGCCAAAGATCCGCGCGTGGTGCAAGTCATGGCAGGACTGGCAGGAGAATACGACGTGGTGCTGGTGGTGCGCAGCGACGGCGTGATTGCTGCCGATATTCGTCCGCTGGTGCGCGTATCGGTGACGGTGATTGCGGAACAGGATGGCCGGCGCGAGATGGGTACTTCCGGCGGTGGCGGGCGCTACGGCTACGGCTACTTCACCGATGAATTGCTGGAAACCTACGCCAGCGAAGCAGTCGCTGCCGCGCTCGTCAATCTGGATGCGCGTCCCGCGCCGGCCGGACCGATGACGGTGGTGCTCGGCCCGGGCTGGCCGGGTGTCTTGCTGCATGAAGCGATCGGTCACGGTCTGGAAGGGGACTTCAACCGCAAGGGTTCCAGTACCTTCTCCGGCCGTATCGGCGAGCGTGTCGCCGCCAAGGGGGTCACCGTGGTGGACGACGGCACTATCGCCGATCGCCGCGGTTCGCTCAATATGGATGACGAAGGCAATCCGACCCAGTGCACGACCTTGATTGAAGACGGCATCCTGAAGGGTTACATCCAGGACACGATGAATGCGCGCCTGATGAAGATGCCGGTTACCGGCAACGCGCGGCGCGAATCGTTCGCGCATTTGCCGATGCCGCGCATGACCAATACCTACATGCTCGCCGGCGATAAAGATCCTGCGGAGATACTGGCCTCGGTCAAGAATGGCCTGTATGCGGTGAATTTTGGTGGCGGCCAGGTCGATATCACCAATGGCAAGTTCGTGTTTTCGGCCAGCGAAGCCTACATGATCGAAGACGGCAAAATGACTTACCCGGTCAAAGGCGCCACGCTGATCGGCAATGGTCCCGATGTACTGAATCGCGTATCGATGATCGGCAATGACATGCGGCTCGATTCCGGCGTGGGCGTCTGCGGCAAGGAAGGGCAAAGCGTGCCGGTCGGTGTCGGCCAGCCGACCTTGCGTATCGACGGCGTGACGGTGGGCGGTACCGCGTAATTGCCGCGTTGTCATTTCCGCCTACGGGAATGACAACGCAATTACATGGCGAACTTGCCAAACTTCGTAATTTACTGCACTATTGCGTTAATTTGATTCAAAACCAGTAAAAACATGACTTTCGCTCGCTTTCACTTTTATTTTTACTTTAGCTATTCCAGCCCAATGGCGGTGGAAAAGCGGTAAGCTCACGTAAAAGCGACACGACAAACGAGACAAACCGAATTTCTAAAAAAACCGCCAGCGATGGCGGTTTTTCTTTTTTAAAGATTGCAAATTCAAAACCTTGACTGGAGAAAACCATGCCGCGCACCGATGATTTACGGATCCGAGAAATGAAAGAACTGATACCGCCGTCACATTTGATTCGCGAATTCTCCTGTTCGGAAAAAGCGGCAAGCACGGCCGCCGGCTCCCGTACCGCGCTGCACAGGATACTGCACGGTGAAGACGACCGCGTGATGGTTGTGATGGGCCCCTGCTCGATCCACGATACCAAGGCGGCGATGGAATACGCCCGCCGCCTGGTCAAGGAGCGTGAGCGTTTTGCCGGCGAGCTGGAAATCGTGATGCGCGTCTATTTCGAAAAGCCGCGCACCACCGTCGGCTGGAAAGGGCTCATCAACGACCCGCACATGGACAACAGTTTCCGGATCAACGACGGCTTGCGCATGGCGCGCGAGCTGTTGTTGAATATCAATGAACTCGGTTTGCCGGCCGGGACCGAATTTCTCGACGTGATCAGCCCGCAATACGTCGCCGACCTGATCAGCTGGGGCGCAATCGGCGCCCGTACCACCGAGTCGCAAGTGCATAGAGAACTCGCGTCCGGCCTGTCGTGCCCGGTTGGATTCAAGAACGGTACCGATGGCAATATCAAGATCGCGGTCGATGCGATCAAGGCCGCATCGCAACCGCATCATTTCCTGTCGGTGACCAAGGGCGGCCATTCCGCTATCGTCTCGACCAACGGCAACGAGGATTGCCATATCATCCTGCGTGGCGGCAAGGCGCCCAACTATGATGCAGCCAGTGTCGATGCCGCCTGCAGGGATATCGAGGCAAGCGGGCTTGCACCGCGCCTGATGATCGATGCGTCGCATGCCAACAGTTCAAAAAAGCCGGAAAACCAGATCCCGGTATGCGCTGACATCGGAAGGCAGATTGCCGCGGGCGATACCCGCATTGTTGGCGTGATGGTCGAGTCGCATCTGGTGGCAGGCCGGCAAGACCTGGTTCCCGGCAAGAGCCTGACCTATGGCCAATCGGTGACCGATGGCTGCATCGGCTGGGATAATAGCGTCAGTGTACTGGAAGGATTGGCGGCAGCGGTCAAACAACGTCGCCATGTCAAAGGCAAGAATGCCTGATCGGCCGGTAGCGGTGTGGACGCGCGGGTCATCTCGTCCATCCGCAATTGCGACGGCAAATGCCTGGTATTTCTTTTTTTAAAAATAACGCGGACGGTCGGCGGCGGTTTTTAACGGTTCAATACCGTTTGGTCAGCGTCATCTGCTCGCCTTCACGCCGCATTTCAGTGCGATTCAGAAAAGACATGCCAAGCAGCGCGAAAGGCAGGCCGTTTTCCTGTATCACTGCATCAACCTGATTCAGTTCTATGTTGCCGATTTTGACGGTATCGAGTTTGACGCGATACACTGGGGCGTAACCATTGGCGGTGCTGACCATTCCGGGTTGGCCTTTACTGTAGTCGATGCCCAGGCGCACTGCATCGGATGCCGACAGTGCGACCATGGTAGCGCCAGTATCGACCAGCATGCGCACCGTGCCTCCATTGATCTGGCCCTGCGCGATAAAGTGACCGCGGCCGTCGGCTTGCAGCGTGACACTGGCCGGGCCGGTCGGAGCGGTGCGATTGACATGCTCACCGATCGCGATGGTTTGCCGTTTGCCGTTCACTTCGATCGTGGCAGCGGATTGATTGGCCGATACCAGCTTGATACCGCCGGAAATCGTACTGCCGACAGCATATGTCTTGGGAGAACCGCCATCGACCACCAGCACCGCCTTGCCCGGAAAGAGGCCGACGACGCCGATCTCCGCTGCGCGAGCGCTGCCGGTAATCAGGGCCAGCCCGATAGCGAATCTGATCAGGTGCATGACGGTGTGGGGTAGTTCCGAGCTGGGCCGTTAGTCCCGGAAATTGTTGAATTCCAGCGGCAAATCGGCTACCTCCTTGCGCAGCAGTGCCATCGCCGCTTGCAGGTCGTCGCGCTTGGCGCCGGCAATGCGTACGGCATCGCCCTGGATGCTGGCCTGCACTTTCATCTTGCTGTCCTTGATGATGCGGACAATTTTTTTGGCGGCATCGGATTCGATGCCATTTTTTATCTTGATTATCTGCTTTACCTTGTCGCCGCCGATTTTCTCTATTTTGCCGATATCGAGAAAGCGGACATCGACATTGCGCTTGACCAGCTTGGCAGTCAGCACATCGCGCACCTGCCCCAGCTGAAAGTCGGCATCGGCAAAGGCAGTCAGTTCGCGTTCTTTTTGCTCGATACGCGCGTCGCTGCCCTTGAAGTCGAAGCGAGTGGAAATTTCCTTGTTTGCCTGATCGACGGCGTTCTTGACTTCGACGATATTGGCTTCGGATACAACGTCAAACGATGGCATGATTTAGTTTTCCTTGACCCAAGATCTGCGGAAAGCCCGCAGGACAGCCTGTCAGGGCCTGTTGATGAATTAATGCCAATTCTAACGGACAAAAAACCGGGTGGCTACAGGATTGGTGCGCTTCGCTGGTAACGGACCAAAAGCGGACCAACAGCCATCTTTTTCAACCGGATGTATCCGGGCAGTCGTCTATTGACTTGCGATAATGCTGCGAACCAAGCCTGATTTTCCGCCAGGGCGCTATAATCGCCCGGCTATGAGCTCCCGGTTTCCCATTCAACGCGATTTTTCGCTGCGCAGTCACAATACTTTCGGTATTGACGCGAACGCGCACTCGTATCTGCCCGTATTGTCGGTTGATACATTGCTGGCCGTCAGAGCTGACGCCACGCTTGCCGCATTGCCGCGCCTGGTGCTCGGTGGCGGCAGCAATGTCTTGTTTACCGGAGATTTCGCCGGATTGGTGTTGCATATGTGCGGCAAGGGTATCGAGATTGTCGGCGAAGATGCCGATGCTATCTACGTCCGTGCGGCTGCCGGAGAAAACTGGCATCAATTCGTCCGCTGGACGCTCAAGCGGGGTTTCGGCGGATTGGAGAATTTATCGCTGATACCCGGCAGTGTAGGCGCCGCGCCGATTCAGAACATCGGTGCCTATGGCGCCGAGATCAGCGATTGTTTTCATGCGCTGACTGCATTCGATTTCGAGACGGGCGAGATTTTCACGCTGGACAACGCGGCTTGCAGATTCGGCTACCGTGACAGCATATTCAAGCATCGCCTGCGCGACCGTGCGGTCATTCTGGATGTCACCTTTGGATTGCCGAAACGCTGGCAATCCAATATCAGTTATGCAGATGTCGCGCAGGAATTGGCCGCACGCGGCCTCGTCATGCCTGTCGCGCAGGATATCAGCGACGCGGTTATTGCGATCCGCACACGCAAGCTGCCTGATCCCGCCGTGATCGGCAACGCGGGGAGCTTCTTCAAGAATCCGGTGGTGCCTTCGGTACAGCGCGACGCACTGCTTGCACGCCATTCGCAATTGGTCAGCTATGCGCAACCGGACGGCAGCTACAAGCTTGCGGCCGGCTGGTTGATCGAACAGTGCGGCTGGAAAGGCAAAAGCGCCGGGGCGGCAGGTGTGTACGAGAAACAGGCGCTGGTACTGGTCAATCGGGGCGGAGCGCTGGGGCCGGACGTGGTCCGGCTGGCGCATGCAATTCAGGCGGATGTGCAGCAGCGGTTCGGCGTGCTGCTCGAACCCGAGCCCGTTTTCGTCTAGCGGGAGTTATCCGAAATGGCAGACGTAATCGAGCGTCTCCACCGTTTCGATATCGAAGCTGGAATTGCCCGGCACCTTGAAACTTTGCCCGCCCTTGTAGCTGGTCCAGCTATCTTCACCCTTCAAGCGGATGCGGCATTTTCCGGCGTTCAGCTCCATGATTTCCGGTGCGCCGGTATTGAATGTCAGTGAGGAAGGGAAAATCACGCCGATGGTTTTTTTTGTGGCGTCGGGAAAAATTACCGTGTGCGACACGCATTTTCCGTCGAAGTAAATGTTGGCTTTTTTGATGACGGATACATTGTCGAATTGGGTGCTCATGTTTGGCTCTTTCAAATTTGAAAAAGGGGCCATCGCGGCCCCAGGGAAATGCGTTCCGGTCGCTCTTATTTGGCTCGCTTCGCGCGTGCGATTGCGGCAATGCGCATGCGCAGCGCATTCAGCTTGATGAAGCCGCCCGCGTCCGCCTGATTGTAAGCGCCGCCATCCTCATCGAAAGTGGCAATATTCATGTCGAACAGCGAATCCGTTTTGGAATCGCGCGACACGACGATCACGTTGCCCTTGTAGAGCTTGACGCGAACCCAGCCGTTGACGCTTTGCTGCGTGTGGTCGATCAGCGTTTGCAAGGCAGCACGTTCCGGCGCCCACCAGTAGCCGTTGTAAATCATCGACGCGTAACGCGGCATCAGGTCGTCTTTCAGATGCGCGACTTCGCGGTCGAGCGTAATCGATTCGATCGCGCGGTGGGCGCGCAGCATGATAGTGCCGCCGGGGGTTTCGTAGCATCCGCGCGATTTCATGCCGACGTAACGGTTTTCAACCAGGTCGAGACGACCGATGCCATGCTTGCCGCCCAGACGATTGAGTTCGGTCAGCACCGCGGCGGGCGACAAGCGTTTGCCGTTCAATGCGACAATGTCGCCTTTTTCATATTCGATATCGAGGTATTCGGCTGCGTCCGGCGCCGCTTCCGGGCTGACGGTCCAGCGCCACATCGCTTCTTCCGCTTCTGCGCTCGGGTTTTCCAAATGCCGGCCCTCAAAGCTGATATGCAGCAGGTTGGCATCCATCGAATATGGCGCGCCGCCTTTTTTATGTTTCATGTCGACCGCGATGCCGGCATCTTCGGCATATTTCAGAAGCTTCTCGCGCGACAGCAAATTCCACTCGCGCCATGGGGCGATGATCTTCACGTTCGGCATCAGCGCATAGGCACCCAGCTCGAAACGAACCTGATCATTGCCCTTGCCGGTTGCTCCATGGGAGATTGCATCGGCATCGGTTTCACGCGCGATTTCGATCAGGCGCTTGGCAATCAGCGGGCGTGCAATCGACGTGCCGAGCAGGTATTCGCCTTCATACACAGTGTTGGCACGGAACATCGGAAACACGAAATCGCGGACGAACTCTTCGCGCACGTCGTCGATATAGATGTTTTGCGGCTTGATGCCGAACTTGAGCGCCTTCTGGCGCGCTGGTTCGAGCTCTTCGCCTTGCCCCAGATCGGCGGTAAAAGTGACAATTTCACAATGATAATTATCTTGCAGCCATTTCAGGATGACCGAGGTATCGAGGCCGCCAGAATAGGCGAGAACGACTTTTTTTATATCCGACATGGGTTTTTTCCTATAAAAACGGGAGCTTCTTCAGATCAGGGAGAGGTGAGCACGGAAACGATGCGGCGCACCCGGTTGCCAAATGTCATTATGCAAATGGACGCGACCGGCCAGGCGAGCACAAAGGCCCGCATCCAGCGCAGCAGGAAACCGTTGCCAAGTCCGGTATTGACCAGAGTGACCAGACAGGTCACGATGAACGTCATCACGCAAGCCATCAATATCGCAAACAGGATCGGTGCACGCTTTGTGGAAATTCTTGGCATGCTATGCAACCCTGCCAAGAACCAGGTATTCCATTAGCGCCTTTTGCACATGCAGCCGATTCTCTGCTTCATCCCACACCACCGATTGCGGTCCGTCGATTACTTCTGCGGAGACTTCTTCACCGCGATGGGCCGGCAGACAGTGCATGAACACCGCATCCGGTTTTGCGCGCTGCATCTTGGCGCCGTCGACAATCCAGCCGTCAAAGGCTTGCAGCCGCGCAGCATTTTCTTCTTCATAGCCCATGCTGGTCCAGACATCGGTCGTGACCAGGTTGGCGCCTGCACAGGCATCCGCCGGATTGGCAAACAAGGTATAGCATTTGTTACCCGGCGAGACCAGGGCCGGGTTGATGTCGTAGCCCTTGGGCGTCGAGACATTGACGTGAAAACCGAATACCTGGGCGGCCTGCAGCCATGAGTAAAGCATGTTGTTCGCGTCGCCGATCCACGCAACGGTCTTGCCCGCGATTGACCCGCGGTGTTCTATGTACGTGAATATATCGGCCAGCACCTGGCATGGATGATGTTCGTTGGTCAGGCCGTTGATGACCGGTACCCGCGAATTAGCTGCGAAGCGGTCGATGATATCCTGTCCGAAGGTGCGGATCATGATGATGTCGCACATGCGCGAAATCACTTGCGCGGCATCTTCGACCGGCTCGCCGCGTCCAAGCTGGCTGTCGCGGGTATTGAGGAAAATCGCGGCGCCGCCGAGCTGTTGCATGCCGGCTTCGAACGATAAGCGGGTACGGGTCGAATTTTTTTCGAACACCATCACCAGCGTGCGGTCAAGCAGCGGGTGGTGCGGTTCATAATTCTTGAATTTATACTTGATAATGCGCGCACGTTCGATCACATACTCGAACTCATCAAGCGTAAAGTCAGAAAACTGCAGAAAGTGTTTGATTGCCATAAATGAAAACGGCGGCAAGTGTGGCGCTGCCGCCGAATTTGTAACTTGTTCAATTATAAGGGATTTTCTTGCCAAAAGACACCCGATCGGAAGATGTCTGCAGGTCGCGGCGGCACCGCTTCAAGTCTGTCTCAATACAGCTTTTGCGACGATTCATGCAGCAACTGCAGATACAGCGCATGGCGCGGCGGCGCGATTTGCCTTGACTTGACGGCTGCCAGGATAGCGCACTCGGGTTCGTTCAGATGATGGCAGTTATAGAACTTGCAATGGCCCAGATAAGGCGCAAATTCCGGGAACGCCCGTTCCAGCATGCCTTCGGTCAGCTGGTACAGGCCAAATTCCTGGAATCCGGGCGAGTCGATAATGGCGGTATCCGCGTCGATCGCATAAAGACGGGTAAAGGTCGTGGTGTGCTTGCCGGTATCGAGCGCGGCCGAAATTTCGCGTACGGTGATGTCGGCGTCGGGCACCAGAAGGTTGATCAGCGAGGATTTTCCCATGCCGGATTGGCCGATCAGAATCGTCGATTGGCCGGACAGCAAAGGCAAGAGTTTCGCGCAAGTCGCTTCAGGCGCGGCACGGGCCGATACTTCGTGCACCGGATAGCCGAGCCCGGCATAGAAGCCCACCCGCTGGCGTGTTTTGGCGAGCGATTCGGTCATATCGATTTTATTGAGCACGATATGCACGGCAATGCCTGCCGCTTCGGCCGCCACCAGCGAGCGCGATACCAAATCATCCGAGAAGCCGGGTTCGGTTGCGACGACGACGAACAGTTGCGTGACGTTGGCGGCCAACAGCTTCGACTTGTATTGATCCGAGCGATACAGCAGCGTCTTGCGTTCCGCGATCGATTCGATGACGGCCTGATCGCGCGAGGTGAGCTGGAGGCCGACGATATCGCCGACCGCGACGTCGGCTTTCTTCCCGCGGGTAACGCATTGCAATTTGACGGTGGCGGTTTGCGCCAGATAATGGCGCCCGTGCGCTGCGATGATGGTGCCGGTGACCTTGCTCATCCGTCAAGCGAAGACAACTTAAAAATCGCATTTGCCTTGGCGGCGCAAATGAAGTCATTCTCCGAAATGCCGCCACGGCCGGCGTTGACCGAATGGGTAATGAATTTCACGACGCAGCGGTTGTAGGTGACGACCAGCTCCGGATGATGATCTTCGGCGTGAATCACGTACGCAATCGCGTTGACGAAAGCCAGCGTCTCATAGTAATTCCTGAATCCGAAGGTCTTGACGATCTTGCCTTCCTGTAGTGCCCAGCCATCGAGCGCAGCAAGATGATCGGCAATTTCCGCGTCGGTCAGCGCTGTTTCCTGGTGGCGGCTTTTTTTTTCGAGCAGCTCGGCGGCAGTCGGCATGATAGGTCTCCTGGATCAGCTGGTCAGCAGTTTGTTGATCCTTACTGTTGCAGGCGGATGCGAATCGTAAAAAGCGGAATGAAGCGGATCCGGTGTCAGCGTCGACGCATTGTCTTCATATAATTTTACCAATGCGGACACCAGGTCCTGTCTGTTGCTGTGTTTGGCGGCGAAAGCATCGGCTTCGAATTCATGTTTGCGCGAGCTGATCGACGTCAGCGGCGACAGCAGGAAAGTAAATACCGGCAGCGCCAACATGAAAAGAATCAATGCCATCGCATCGTTGCTCGCTCCCGGCATCGGATCGACTCCAAGTCCGGTATAGAACCAGGTCTGGGTTTTCAGATAGCCGAGCAACGCCAGAAAGCCGAGGGAAATCGCGAACATTACCATGATGCGTTTGACGATATGCTTCAATTTGAAATGGCCGAGCTCATGCGCCAGCACCGCTTCGATTTCCGGCGGCGCGAGGCGTGCCAGCAGGGTATCGAAAAACACGATGCGCTTGGCCGCGCCAAAACCTGAAAAATACGCATTGCCATGCGCGCTGCGCTTGGAACCATCCATCACGAATAATCCTTTGGATGCAAAGCCGACGCGCTGCATCAGGTTTTCGATGCGCGCGCGCAGGCTGTCGTCCGTCAACGGCGTAAATTTGTTGAATAGCGGCGCGATCAAGGTCGGATAAAGTACCAGCATCAGCAGCTGAAAACAGGTCCATACAATCCACGCATACAGCCACCATAAATTGCCCGACTTTTCCATCAAGGTCAGGATCACCCAGATCAGCGGCAAACCGATGGCTGCGCCCAGCAACAGGCTTTTTGTCATATCGGTAATGAACAGGCGCAGCGTCATTTTGTTGAAGCCGAATCTGGCTTCGAGCACAAACTGCTTGTAATAATCGAAGGGCAGGTCGATGATGCCTGAAATAAATGCGAATGCGACAAGCAATCCGATTTGATGCGTCATGCCGGGACCGGTAGTATGGAGTATTGTGTTCGATAGCCACTGCAGTCCGCCGAGCAGCGTGAATCCGATCAGCGCAGCGGTATTCACCAACAGTACCGTCAACCCGAGTTTGGTCTTGGCAATAGTGTAATCAGCCGCCTTTTGGTGTGCAGCCAGCGGAATTTTTTCCGCAAATTGAGGCGGAACCGCATCGCGATGCCGGAGCACATGGCGAATATGCCGCGACCCGAGCCAGAAGCGCACGATTAGCGTGATAACCAGAAAGCCGACAAACAAAACGGAAAACGCGTGAGAATACATTCTTTGCCTGTGAGAAAATGGCACAACATCAAAGGAAAAAACGATTATGTCACAAGCCACGCAATTAAACGCAGCACCTGCCGAACCGGTGCGGCCGAACGAATTTAACCTGGTATGGGTCGATATGGAAATGACCGGTCTGGATCCCGATACCGACCGTATCATCGAAGTCGCCATCGTGGTTACGGATTCGAATCTGAATATCCTGGCGGAAGGCCCTGTATTTGCAATTCATCAATCCGATGAAACGCTGGACGGCATGGATGCATGGAATAAGGGCACGCACGGCCGCTCCGGCCTGATTGACCGGGTCAAGATGTCGACGGTGTCGGAATCGGACGCCGAACGCGCGCTGATCGACTTTCTGAAACATTTTGTGCCGAGCGGCAAGTCGCCGATGTGTGGCAATACGATTTGCCAGGACCGCCGGTTCATGGCGCGTACCATGCCGAAGCTGGAAGCGTTTTTCCATTATCGCAATCTTGATGTGTCGACACTGAAAGAATTGTGCAGACGCTGGAAGCCGGAGTTGATCAACGGCTTCAAGAAGCATCAGAAACATACCGCATTGGCGGATATCATCGAATCGATCGAGGAACTCCGTTACTATCGCGAGCATTTCATCAAGGCTTGATATCAATGCGAAAAGTTATTGCCTGAGTTATTGCCTGATTGTGATAGCGGCAGCCTGCTTGCAGCGGTAAAAACAGGCGTTCTGCGGTAAAAAATGGTTTGAATAAGATTGGGAGAAAAAGGCCTATATAAAGGCACGTCCTCTACATTTCTGTGAAAAATCATGCTTACTCCTGCCTACATCTGCGATGCGATCCGCACGCCCTTCGGCCGTTACGGCGGCATGCTTTCTTCGATTCGCACCGATGATCTGGGTGCCATTCCCCTGATGGCGTTAATGGTGCGTAATCCCCATGCCGATTGGGAACAGGTTACCGATGTACTGTATGGCTGCGCCAATCAGGCTGGAGAGGATAATCGCAACGTCGCGCGTATGGCCAGTTTGCTCGCCGGTTTGCCAGTCGGCGTACCGGGTGCAACCATTAACCGGCTATGCGGTTCCGGACTCGACGCGGTAGGGAGCGCAGCGCGCGCGATCAAGTCGGGCGAAGCAGCGCTGATGATTGCCGGTGGCGTCGAGTCGATGAGCCGCGCGCCGTTTGTCCTTGGCAAAGCCGAAACGGCATTCGCGCGCAATGTGCAGATGTACGATACGACCATTGGCTGGCGTTTCGTCAACAAGCTGATGCAGGCGCAGCACGGGACTGATTCAATGCCGGAAACCGCTGAAAATGTCGCGCGCGATTTTGGTATCGATCGTCTGTCCCAGGACAGATTCGCGCTGGCTTCCCAGATGAAGACGATTGCGGCGCAAGAGAACGGCTACTTCGATGCGGAAATCACGCCGGTGACGATAGCGCAAAAAAATCACGATCCGATCATCATTACGCAGGACGAGCATCCGCGCCATACATCGCTCGATGCGCTTGCCGCCCTGGAGCCAATTGTCGCTGCGGACGGCACCGTGACTGCAGGCAATGCATCCGGCATCAATGATGGTGCCTGTGCGTTGTTGCTTGCCTGCGAAAAGTACGCGCACAAATATAACCTGGTGCCGAAGGCGCGCGTGGTCGGCATGGCCACGGCCGGTGTGCCGCCTCGCGTCATGGGGATGGGCCCGGCGCCGGCCGCCCGCAGAGTGCTGGTGCAGACTGGTCTGACGATGAAGCAGATCGAGGTAATCGAATTGAATGAAGCATTCGCCGCACAGAGCGTAGCGGTGCTGCGCGACTGGGGTTTGCAGGATGACGATCCGCGCGTCAATCCGAACGGCGGCGCGATCGCGCTCGGTCATCCGCTTGGTGCTTCCGGTGCGCGCCTGGTGACGACCGCGATCAACCAGCTGCACAGGATCAAGGGACGCTATGCATTGTGTACGATGTGTATCGGCGTGGGGCAGGGCATTGCGATGATCATCGAGCGCGTTTGAATTTTCACCGCGCTGTATTACCCGGGCGGTTTCCTGCAGAGACAGGCTCTAATGCACGGTAGGCTCCGCGCCGCAGCATTTCTTGAATTTCTTGCCGCTGCCGCATGCGCAAACATCATTGCGTCCGACTTTGGGTGCTTCGCGCTGGACAGTAGCGACCGCCGACTTGCGGTGCGGCAGCCAGAATCGAACTATTTCCGGAATCGCAGCCTCGATTTCGACTGTCAGTTTATGGCATTTGACGGGGTCGTCGACCAGCAGCAGTTCTTCCTCTTCGATTTCTTCCGCGCCGAGCAGGTAAATCGGACGCAACAGCGGTGCGATGCTGGAACTCCAGATCGGCTCCCATGCCGCCGCACGCAAATTCATTCCTTCCCAAAATCCCCAGGCCCAGGCTTCGCCGTCGAGCACTGCGCGTCCTTCCCATTCGTATTCGCAAAAGAGCGGTTCGAATTCTTTCGGCGCCACTTCCAGCGTGATCGCGACTTCATTCATGAAGCGCGCGATCAAACCGGTAATCCGCTCGAACTCCTTGTCGGATTTGAATATGGGCGTGTCCTCGGCGCAGGAGCCCCACACGCGCGGCAGCCATTCGGCAATCGGAATCGTCTCTGGTCCTATCGCAAGCGCGGTCAGGTAGCCGTGCAGCGAATCCATCGTCATGCCGTCATCCGCACAGCGGTCAGACAGCAGGAATTTGTCGAGCTCGTTGAATTCCTTATCGGATAAAGGCTGGTCGAGATGCATGAAGTCCGGGCCGAAAATCGGTATCCTGAAGTGATGAGACTGTCAGTGTAACGCGTAGTGCACCAAACTGAAACCGGAAGCCGCGATCGCGTTTCCAGCGCAGCAACTTTATCGCGCAGGGCGATCAAATCGGCTTTTACGCGTGCCATTCATGCAATTGAGCCACCTAAAAATCCATTCGGTGCAAGCCTGCCGTTGCTGTCGTTGCGCCGTACAATGGCACATATGGATAAATTGGCACCCCCCACCTTTTCAGCGCTTGGCCCGGACCTGGTCCTTGACGCGCTCGATGGCATCGGCCTGTACAGCGATGGCCGCCTGCTGGCGCTGAACAGCTACGAAAACCGGGTTTATCAAATCGGTATGGAGCAGGGACCGCCGGTAGTGGCAAAATTTTACCGGCCCATGCGCTGGAGCGACGCTGCCATTCGGGAGGAACATGCGTTTGTGCACGAATTGGTCGAGCGGGAAATCCCGGTAGTGCCGGCGCTGGCGCTGGCAGGAAAGACGCTGCATGAGTTCGATGGTTTTCGCTTTGCGGTATTTCCGAAACATGGCGGTCGTGCGCCCGAACTGGAGGACCGTGCCACGCTGGAGTGGCTGGGCCGCTTCATCGGCCGGATTCATGCGGTCGGCGCAATTGTACCGTTTCAGGAGCGGCCAGTGCTCGACATTGCCACCTTTGGCGAACAGCCGCGTGATTATCTGCTCGCGCACGACTTTATTCCGCACGAATTGGTCGATGCCTACCGCAGTGTCGTCGCGCAGGCGCTGGACGGCGTGCGGCGTTGCTTCGACCGTGCAGGTAGCGTCCGGACCTTGCGCTTGCATGGCGATTGCCATTGTGGCAACGTATTGTGGACCGATGCCGGCCCGCACTTCGTCGATTTCGATGATAGCCGCATGGGACCGGCAGTGCAGGATCTGTGGATGCTATTGTCGGGCGAGCGCGCCGACATGGTGCGGCAGTTGTCCGATCTGCTGGCCGGTTACGAAGATTTTTTCGATTTCGATCCACGCGAATTGCATCTGATCGAAGCACTCCGCACCTTGCGGCTGATTCATTATTCGGCATGGCTGGCGCTGCGCTGGGACGATCCGGCCTTTCCCGCGGCATTTCCGTGGTTTAACACGCAGCGCTACTGGCAAGACCGCATTCTGGAATTGCGCGAGCAGGTTGCACTGATGGATGAGCCGCCGCTTTGGCCGGCATGACGCAAAAAGTTGTAAGCTTCTGCCTGTCGCTCCTACCAATCAAATCACTCAACACTTGATTCCCATCATGGAAAAAATTCGCTTTGGCATTATCGGCGGCAGCGGTCTCTACCGAATGGAAGGGCTGCAGGATGTCAGGGAAATCAATATCGCTACGCCGTTCGGCCAGCCGTCGGATGCGATTGTCGCTGGAACGCTCGGCGGTGTGCGCGTCGCGTTTCTGGCGCGGCATGGACGCAGCCACTCGTTTTTGCCGGGTGAAATCCCGTTCCGGGCCAATATCTGGGCGATGAAAAAGCTTGGCGTGGATTACCTCTTGTCGGTTTCCGCGGTCGGTTCGCTCAAGGAGGCCCTGGCCCCGCGGCACATGGTTCTGCCCGACCAATTCATCGACATGACAAAACACCGGACAGTAACCTTCTTTGGCGAAGGCGCGGTGGCCCATATCGGTTTTTCGCATCCCGTCTGTGCCGGGCTGAGCGACACGCTGGCGCAGGCTTTTGCCGATTGCGACCTGCCCGGTGCGACACTGCACCGCGGCGGCACATATGTCTGCATCGAAGGCCCGGCTTTTTCCACCTATGCCGAATCGCAGCTGTACCGTTCATGGGGCGCATCGGTAATCGGCATGACCAACATGCCGGAAGCGCGGCTGGCGCGCGAAGCGGAAATAGCCTACGCCAGCCTGGCGCTGGTCACCGATTTCGATTGCTGGCACCCGGATCACGCCGCGGTTACCGCTGAAATGGCGATCGGCAATTTGATGCATAATGCGGTCAATGCACAGGCCTTGCTGCGTGCATGCATCAACAGGCTGGATGCGAATCCGCCATTGTCGGCTGCGCACAATGCACTTGCCAAGTCGCTGGTGACGGCGCCATCCGCAATGCCTGCTGCCACGCGGGAAAAACTGGCGCCTCTATTGAGCAAATATCTTTGACACATATACTCGCCATAATGGAGTCGGGACACACGCCGATCGAGCGCCCGACGACTGCGGCGAACCGAAAATGAGCGTTATATTTCCTATGCTGCGCCGCCTTGCACTGCTGATATTCATGCTGGGTTTTTCCGTTTTCGCATTTAGCGCGCATGCGGAAAATGCATTGCGCCTGGGTATCGGACTGTTCCAGCCGGACAAGGAAAAGAATGATGCTACCTATCGTCCGCTGGCCGACTATCTGTCGCAAAAGCTCGGCAGAAAAGTGCAGTTGCGTACTGTCGATAGCTGGGAAGGCTTGGCCAAGTCCCTTGCCAACGGCGAAACCGATATCGCGCTGATGGGCCCCTGGGGTTACGTGCTGGCCAACAACCAGTCGGGTGCGCAGGCGGTGGCGACTATCCTGTACGACGGCAAGCCGGAATACCATGCGCTGATCATTACGCATCCCGGAAGCGGCATCGACAAGCTGGAAGATTTAAAAGGCAGGACATTTGCGTTCGGCGACAAGGGGTCGACGTCGGGTTACCTGATCCCGACCCATCAACTCATGAAGATGGGCATCGGCGATGCCGAAAAATATTTCAGCAAGGTGTTGTACACCAGACATCAGGCGATTGAAACCCAGGTCACGCGCGGCGAGCTCGATGCCGGCGCCGATTACGACCGCAACCGGAATGCGATGATCGAACAGGGATTGATCAAGGCATCCGACAGCAAGATCATCTGGACTTCGGCACCGCTGCCCAATGATGCGGTCGCCGTCAGCGCCGATATGCTGAAAGACAAGGCCTTTGTCGCCCGGTTGCAGGCAGCGCTGGCAGGAGTCGGCACCGAATTGAAAAAAACGCCGGATCTGTTGCCCGCGCACTATACCGGCTTCGTCAGGAGCGACGACCAGCATTATGCATCGATTCGCGACGCCGGTTTGGCCACCGGAAAATTGCAGCCTCGCAAATAGGATGCGCGGATGCTTGCTCGGTTAAGCCGGACACCGCGGCTGTGGTTATTCTCGCTGCTGTACGGCGTGCTGATTGTCGCCAGCGTGATCAGCCTTGTGCGTGCCGGCGATTTGCAATTCGGCCGCAAGCCGCTTGAAAATTTTTTCAAGACTGCCGATGAACTCGCTCGCCCCAGTTTTATCGACGCATGGTTTGGCGAGCGCAGCTTTGCCTATCGGGACGACGGTGGGCGGGTGCTGCGCATCGAAGACAAGCGTGCAGTCGAGCGCAGGTATCTGGCCGGTTTGGCCGACGCGGTATGGATCACGCTGAAAGTCGCCACCATCGGCTCGCTGCTGGCTGCGATAGCGGCGCTTCCTTTCGGCGTGGTGGCCGCGCGCAATATGCGATTGCCGCCCTGGGTCGCTGTACCCGCGCGCCTGCTGCTCGATGCGGCGCGTGCGATCCACGCGCTGGTATTCGGTTTGCTGCTGGTCGGCATCATCGGGCTGGGACCGATGGCCGGCATTCTTGCGATTGCGTTTCATTCGTTCGGCACCTACGGCAAATTGTATGCGGAGGCAATCGAAACCATCGACCGGCGGCTGATCGATTCCGGCCTGGTGCTGGGCATGAAGCCGCTGCAAATTCTGCTGCATGCATTGCCGCGCACGATGCTGCCGCAGGCGCTGTCGATTCATTTGTATATCTGGGAATTCAATGTGCGTGATTCGACGGTGCTCGGCTTGATCGGCGTGGGCGGGCTGGGCTTGCTGGTGTCCGAGGCGGTTTCGCTGTTCCAGTGGGGCAGGCTGGCGACGTTGTTGCTGGCCATCGTGCTGCTGGTAATGACATTCGATCGCATCAGCCGCCGGGTGCGGGCAGAACTGACAGCCCGCTAAAATAAATGATATGCGGCGGATGCAAGCGCAAGCGCTTCCCGCCGACCAACAGGAAACGCCGTTTCGGTTTATCCTAGTCGGCAACACTTCTTCAATTGGATATTTATGCGTGCCACGCTGCCTTTGCTAGCGGTCACCGATTTTCCAGCGATCAGGCGTAATCAGTCGCCCGACACGCTGCAAGTCAATCTGGGTTATACCTGCAATCAGAGCTGCGTTCATTGTCACGTCAATGCCGGCCCGAACCGCACCGAGCAAATGACGCTCGATACGGTGGATCTGGTGATTGACGTGCTGCGAAGCGGGCAGATCAGGACGCTCGATCTGACCGGCGGCGCGCCTGAAATGAACCGGCATTTCCGTTATCTGGTCGAAAGCGCACGCAAACTGAATGTGGCCGTGATAGATCGCTGCAACCTGACGATTCTGGAAGAACCGGGTTATGAAACGATGGCGCAATTTCTCGCGCAGTACCAAGTACAGATTGTCGCTTCGTTGCCCTGTTATCTCGAAGACAACGTCGACCGGCAGCGCGGCAAAGGCGTATTCGAAACCAGCATTCGCGTACTGCAAAAACTCAATACCCTCGGTTATGGCGATGCCGACAAAGGCTTGCAGCTGCATCTGGTCTATAACCCGCAGGGGCCGTCCTTGCCACCCTCCCAAACCGGATTAAAGCGCGATTACGACAGGTTTCTCGGCCAGCAGTTCGGCATTCGCTTCAACCAGTTGTTTACCATCACCAACATGCCGATCCAGCGCTTTGGCAGCACGCTGCTGTCCAAAGGACAGTTCAACAGCTACATGCAATTGCTGCGCTCCGCCCATCAGGACGCCAATCTGAATAATGTGATGTGCCGTTCGCTGGTATCGGTGGATTGGCAGGGTTATTTGTATGACTGTGATTTCAACCAGATGCTGGGCCTGCCGTTGAAACATCAAGGCAAGGGCCGCATGCACCTGTCCGACTTGCTGTCGAACCAGCTCGAAGGCGACTCCATCGTGGTTGCCGATCACTGCTGGGGTTGCACTGCCGGCGCAGGCAGCAGTTGCGGCGGCGCGCTGGCGTGAGGCGGTGGCGTTGCATTCCCTACGGTCACACTTCCTCCGGTCGCGAGACGGTCATGGGTGATGCTGCGGGCTTGCGTTTGAATGACGCGCCCAGCGAAGGCGCCAATGCCATTGGCGGTGCCGAAGACGGCAGGATCGCAGGGCGCAGTTGTCCGGCCCGTTATGGTTACGGTCCGCAAGTGTTTCAGCGTGCGCCGGAAATTATTGCCGAAACCCTGTATGTCATCGGCGGGTTGTACGGCAATCCGTACGCACTGGATGCGGTCGAAGCGCTGGCTGAGCGAGAGCGGCGGCACGGCCGGCAGCCGCACCTGGTATTCAATGGCGACTTCCACTGGTTCGACATTGATCCGGCGGTATTCGAATCGATCGGAAAACGCGTGCTGCACCACACGGCATTGCGTGGCAATGTTGAAACCGAATTGGCGGGTGATGACGATACTTTTGGTTGCGGTTGCGCCTATCCCGACGATGTATCCGATGCGGAAGTGGCATGCTCGAACCGCATCATCATGCAATTGCGCGATACGGCCAGGCGCGATCCGCAGTCGAAGCGGATGCTGGGCGAGTTGCCGATGCACGCGCTGGCACAAGTCGGCGGCGCGCGCGTCGGTATCGTGCATGGTGATGCCAACACGCTGGCCGGCTGGGATTTTGCGCACGACCGGCTGAGCGATCCGGCGCACAAACTTGCACTTGCGCAGACGCTGCGCAGCGCGAAGGTCGATGTTTTTGCCAGCAGCCATACTTGCCTGCCTGCGCTGCACCGTTTGACTGTCGATAACCGGATGCGCG
This sequence comes from Burkholderiaceae bacterium, assembly GCA_035995725.1. Taxonomy (GTDB): domain Bacteria; phylum Pseudomonadota; class Gammaproteobacteria; order Burkholderiales; family Burkholderiaceae_D; genus JAQGLW01. The sequence continues at coordinate 47,353 of DASYKE010000071.1, forward strand.
CAATCGTCAACAATGGTGCGGCCGGCATGCCGAATTTCGCCGGAACGCAGTTTGGTATCGTCAGCCGTATCGCCACCACGCCGGCACCGCCTGATGTGCCGGTGCTGCATGAAGCGGCATGGTCGGTGCCTGCCGGCAGCGTGTACGTGGCGGCGATTGCGGCGGAATACGATCACGCGGCATGGCGCATGCGTTTTCTTGCGGATTGGCCGATCGGATCGCCCGCCCATGAATCGTATTTTCGCCGGATTGAGCATGGGCCGTCCTATCTGGCGAAACAAGCGTATTCGGTTGCTGCAGCGGTTTAGTGCCACCGGCGACGCGTCGTCGGTGGCACAATGAATGCCGGCTGATTTTCCAGGAACGGATAATGAAAACAAAGCGCCTCATGTTGTTATTGCTGGTGGTGGCGGCCATCGCCGCTTTTTTTGTATTCGACCTGGGGCATTACCTGAGTCTCGATACGCTCAAGTTGCGCCAGCAGACGTTGCAGGAATTTACGCAGATGCATCCGTGGCAAAGCGCCGCCGCTTTCTTTTTGCTCTATACGGTGGCGACTGCGTTGTCGGTTCCCGGCGCAGCTATTCTGACATTGGCCGCTGGCG
>DASYKE010000072.1:0-5513 GCA_035995725.1 Burkholderiaceae bacterium
TGCTGTGGCAGATAGGATTGGTGATGGCGGTATGTAATGTGGCCGGTTCCGTCATTGGCACCAGACTGGCGATCCGGCATGGCAGCGGTTTCGTGCGGCAGATTTTCCTGTTTGTTGTATCCGTACTGATCTTGAAGACAGGCTACGACGCCTTTTTGAAATAACAGCAGGAAACGTTTTGTTCCACGTGAAACAAAACGTCAATGATTTCCAGTTGCATCTTTATAGCCATCCTTGGCCGTAATGGCCTCGCATCACGCTTCCTTTTAAGCCCAAGTGTCGACCGGCCAACGAAAACCACTCTTGCATTTTCCGCCGCAGTTGAATGACCCAACTCGGCAACTTTATGGGCTTCTGCGACTCAATAAGAGGTGACGCCTTTTGCAATCGATGCTGAAAGGTAACTCGCATTTGTTTGATTAAGGCAATAACATGCGCAAGCTAATTTGTTTCACGTGGAACAAAAAAGCGGCGTAATTGCATCGCTACCGTTAACCGGTCTCAAAAAGACTTTATAATCTTGCCTCCATATAACAGCTTCTTCACCGTCTCATCGGCGCGAATTATGCACTTTCCTACAGAATTTGATGTGATTGTAGTCGGCGGCGGCCATGCCGGCACCGAAGCTGCGCTTGCGTCTGCGCGTATGGGGCAAAAAACGCTGTTGCTGACACACAATATCGAGACCTTGGGCCAGATGTCCTGCAATCCGTCGATCGGCGGTATCGGCAAAGGGCATCTGGTCAAAGAAGTCGATGCGATGGGCGGCGCCATGGCGATCGCCACCGACGAGGCCGGTATCCAGTTTCGCATTCTGAATTCGTCCAAAGGACCGGCAGTGCGTGCGACACGCGCGCAGGCCGACCGCATCCTGTACAAGCAGGCAATCCGTGCGCGGCTGGAAAACCAGGCTAACTTATGGCTATTCCAGCAGGCAGTCGATGACCTGATGGTTGACGGCGACCGAGTCGTCGGTGCCGTTACTCAGGTCGGCATCCAGTTTCGCAGTCGGGCGGTGGTGTTGACTGCAGGCACTTTTCTCGATGGTAAAATTCACGTCGGCCTGAATAATTATTCGGCCGGGCGCGCCGGCGACCCTCCGGCGATTTCCTTATCTGCACGCCTGAAAGAATTGAAGTTGCCGCAAGGACGCCTGAAGACTGGAACGCCGCCGCGTATCGACGGACGTACCATCGACTTTTCGGTGATGCAGGAGCAACCTGGCGACCTCGATCCGATTCCTGTGTTCTCGGTGATGGGTTCGGTTGCAATGCATCCGCGCCAGTTGCCGTGCTGGATTACCCATACCAATGAGCGTACACACGACGTCATCCGCAGCGGCCTGGATCGCAGCCCGATGTACACCGGTGTCATCGAGGGTGTCGGCCCGCGTTATTGCCCGTCGATCGAGGACAAGATTCACCGGTTTGCCGACAAGGCTTCGCACCAGATTTTTCTGGAGCCGGAAGGCTTGACCACCAACGAGTTTTATCCAAACGGGATTTCAACCAGCTTGCCGTTCGATGTGCAGCTGTCCCTGGTGCAATCGATGCGCGGCCTGGAACACGCGCATATCCTGCGCCCGGGCTATGCGATCGAATACGACTATTTCGATCCGCGCGGACTGAAGGCTTCGCTGGAAACCAAGGTGATCCATGGCTTGTTTTTCGCCGGGCAGATCAACGGTACCACCGGCTACGAAGAAGCCGCCGCGCAAGGCATGCTGGCGGGATTGAATGCGGCATTGCTGACGCAAGGGCGCGACGCATGGACACCGCGCCGCGACGAAGCGTATCTTGGCGTCCTGGTCGACGACCTGATTACCCAAGGCGTGCTAGAGCCGTACCGGATGTTTACCAGCCGCGCGGAATATCGCCTGAGCCTGCGCGAAGACAATGCCGACATGCGGCTGACCGAAATCGGCCGCCGGCTCGGTTGCGTCGGTGATGCGCAATGGACCGCATTCGAGAAAAAACGCGAAGCGGTTGCACACGAGCTGGAGCGCCTCAAGTCGACCTGGATCAACCCTCGTATCGTCTCTGACGCCGAAGCTGAGCGTGTCGCAGGCAAAGCACTGGAGCGCGAGTATGCGCTCGCTGACTTGCTGCGGCGGCCGAATGTCAGCTATGACAGCCTGATGAGTTTGAAGGGCGTCGACGGCCAGGACCTGGCCGGACCGGGCGTGCCGGAAGATGCGGTCAAAGAGCAGGTCGAGATCCAGATCAAGTATGCCGGATATATCGATCGCCAGGCAAAAGAAGTCGAGCGCCATGAGTACTACGAAAATTTGGCATTACCGGCCAACCTCGACTATATGGCGGTCAAGGCGCTGTCGATGGAAGTGCGGCAAAAGCTGAACAAGCATCGTCCCGAAACCCTGGGCCAGGCATCGCGCATTTCCGGCGTCACGCCGGCGGCGATTTCGCTGTTGCTGGTTCACTTGAAAAAAGGCGGTTTTCACGAATTCGCGACTGTGCCGACCGTGGCGCAAGCGGCAGGCTGAGGGCACTCTAGCGATGAAGGGTTTCGATCACGCCACGTTGACGCAGGTCTTGATCGCAGGCGTAAAGTCGCTGCAGCTTGATTTGAACGATACGCAGATTGCGCGACTGATCGACTATCTTGCGCTGCTGTCAAAATGGAACGCGGTCTATAACCTGACTGCGGTGCGCGATCCGGCGCAAATGGTGACCCAGCATTTGCTCGACTCACTGGCGGCGGTGCCGGCCTTCATGGGTGCGAAAAACGTGCTCGATGTGGGTGCCGGCGGCGGCTTGCCGGGCGTGGTGTTGGCGATCTGGGCGATGCAGGCGGATTCCGCGATGCAGGTATCGATGGTCGACACGGTGCACAAGAAAACCGCATTTCTGACGCAAGTCAAAGCCGAATTGGGATTGACCAATGTGACTGTGCACACAGCGCGGGTCGAGCAGCTGCAGGCGGAGCAAAAGTTCGATGTCATCACCTCAAGGGCCTTTGCCGACTTGTCCGATTTCGTTGCATGGTCGGGCCATCTGCTGGCTGATGGCGGCAGATTCATCGCAATGAAAGGCGTCGCGCCGCAGGACGAGCTGGCGCGCGTGCCGGCCGGGTGGAGCGTGGCCGAAGTGCGGCCGCTGAATGTGCCGGGACTGGGCGCGGAGCGGCATCTGGTTTTGATCGAAAAAGCCGCATCGGCGCACGGCCAGATCAAGTGGGGAAAGTAGATGTTCGGCATCACAAACTATGCAAGCTTCATCATTGCGGTCCTGGTCTTTCTGGCCATCCCGGGTCCCGGCCTGTTGGGTGTGCTGGCGGCGACGGGGAAGGGCGGATTGCACGCCGGATTTTCCAGTACCATCGGCATCGTGGCAGGCGACTGGGTCCACATGCTGTTGGCGGGAATCGGCGTTGCCGCGCTGTTGCAGGCCCATCCGGCGATATTCAGAGCGATACAGTATCTGGGCGCCGGTTATTTGATCTACATCGGCATCGGTCTGTTGCGCGCCAAATTGGGCGAACCGCGCAATGTCGATGAATCGGCTGCGAGCGGCCGCCATTTTCGCCGCGGCTTTCTGATTACGTTGATGAATCCGAAAGCGATTGTTTTTTACATGGCATTTTTCCCTCTTTTCATCGATCCGGCCAATTACCATGGCGCGCCGACTTTATTGGCGATGGCGCTGACGGTGAGCCTGTTGACTATCCTGTTTTGCTTTTCATTCGTCATCGTTGTAAATGCACTTGCCGGAAAATTAAAACGTAACCCGCTGATCTCCCGAATCGCCCATCGTGCCGCAGGTGTTTTCCTGATCGGCTTCGGCATCAAATTGACCACCAACTAAAAGAACCATGGCAAAAATATTTTGCGTCGCCAATCAAAAAGGCGGCGTCGGTAAGACCACCACCGCTGTCAATCTCGCAGCGGGACTTGCGCAACTGAGTCAGCGCGTGCTGCTGGTCGATCTCGATCCGCAAGGAAATGCAACGATGGGGGCGGGCATCAACAAGGCGGAGCTCGCCGCGTCGATCTATGAAGTGCTGCTCGGCATGTCCGATGTCAAGGAAGCGCGCAAGACATCCGAAACCGGCAAGTTCGATGTGCTGCCCGCCAATCGCGAACTGGCTGGTGCCGAGGTCGAACTGGTCGACCTCGACAACCGTGAAAAGCGCCTGAAAGACGCACTGGTTGCAGTCGAAGCCGACTACGACTTCATACTGATCGACTGTCCGCCCGCATTGTCGATGCTGACATTGAACGGCCTGTGCGCATCGCACGGCGTGATCATTCCGATGCAGTGCGAATACTATGCACTGGAGGGCTTGTCGGACCTGGTCAACACGATCAAGAAGGTGCACGCGAACCTGAACCCCGACCTCAAAATCATCGGTTTGCTGCGCGTGATGTTCGATCCGCGCATGATGCTGTCGCAGCAAGTGTCGGCGCAGCTGGAACAGCATTTCGGCGACAAGGTTTTCAAAACGATTATTCCACGCAATATTCGCCTGGCCGAAGCGCCGTCTTATGGCATGCCGGGCGTCACGTTCGACCCGTTATCAAGAGGCGCGCAAGCATATGTCGCGTTCGGCGTCGAGATGGTTGAACGGATTAAGTCAATCTAACTTATTGCGGGACAGAGAATCTTAAACATTGCGGGACAGAGTTTGCGAGGCGCCGCAGCGCGCCGAATTATGTCTATCCTTGGAAGGGGCTCTGTCTCCAACATAGAAGCAGACAAAGTTAAGCGAAACGATACTTTGTCCCCAACAAATTAAAGTGCGGGAAAGAACGCATCAACAAACCAGGAAAAACATGGTCACGAAAAAACCCAAAGGCCTCGGCCGCGGTCTCGATGCATTGCTCGGCGGCTCCGGCAATTTCAATGAAGCGATACCGAATGTTCACGGCGCGCCATCGATGCTGCGCGTCACCGAACTGCAGGCCGGCAAATATCAGCCGCGTACTCGAATGGATGAGGGCGCTCTGAATGAGCTGGCGGCATCGATCAAGGCGCAAGGCGTGCTGCAGGCAATTCTGGTGCGTCCGGTCGAATCGCATAACGGCGCCGGCAAATACGAGATCATCGCCGGTGAACGGCGTTTCCGTGCCGCGCAGCTGGCCGGCCTGACCGAAGTGCCGGTGCTGGTCAAGGAGGTCGATGACCAAGCCGCGGCAGCGATGGCTTTGATCGAGAACATCCAGCGCGAAGATCTCAATCCTCTGGAAGAGGCGCAAGGCATCCATCGCCTGATCGCCGACTTCGATTTCACTCATGAGCAGGCGGCTGGTGCGGTCGGCCGTTCGCGCAGTGCGGTGTCGAACCTGCTACGTCTGTTGAATCTCGCCAAACCGGTGCAAACGATGTTGATGGCAAGCGACATCGACATGGGTCATGCGCGCGCGTTGCTGGCAGTCGATGCCGCCACGCAAATCACGTTGGCCAACCAGATCGTTGCGAAGCGGATGTCGGTGCGCGAGGCCGAACAGCTGGTGGTACGAACCACCACCCAGCAAACGGCCTCCGACAAGCCAC
>DASYKE010000073.1:0-12809 GCA_035995725.1 Burkholderiaceae bacterium
TTGTAATTAATATAACTAACTGGTCAGTAAATAAAAGTGCATGCAAGTAACACTGGCTTGTATCCATGCAACGTATTTTTCAGTTCGAATAGTAAAGGAAAACAACATGACCGGCTTGATAAAGACATACCCGATTGCGCATTGCGGGGTTGCTGCGCGAGGGACCGGACTCCTTGCGGCAGTGTTGTTCATTTCCATTTAAAAAGACAGAAGGCATCTACCCGGTACGCGAGGTCGAGCCGACCGACGATGCTGCTGCAACTCGATCCATAGGACTTACGGCTGGTCAGGCGCAAGCCGGTGCGACGCAACGCTGAAATCAGCGGAAAGAATCTTGCGCTGGCTGGTGATGATTCCGCTGTCGCGCTCGGTGCTTGGGAACCAATGGCGGTCGCCATCATGGGCGGCTTGATCGTTGCGATGGCGCTGAACCCTGTTATTTTTGCCGGCGCTTTATGCAGTATGGTTCGTCAGAAAACCGGCGCAGGATTGACGTCCAGCAAGACGGCGAAACTGTCGGCGCCGCACGGTTCGACCAATGGAGTTTCTGCCAAAATCGCGGCGGATTGCTCAAAAATCCAGTAAAATGTTCGGTTGAAGTCGAAGAGCCACTGACAAAGGCAGCGTAGGGCGACCGTATTTTCACTTCAGGGTCGCCCTTTGCTTTTGTTGACAGGCCCTATTCCCGCGAGGATGGCGAAATTGGTAGACGCACCAGGTTTAGGTCCTGACGCCAGCAATGGTGTGGGGGTTCGAGTCCCCCTCCTCGCACCACAGAATTCTTACTATTTGGACGATTCATATGGCAACTGCAGTCGAAACTTTGGGCAAACTCGAGCGCCGTATCACCATCAAATTACCATTGGCCGACGTTCAGGCGGAAGTTGAAAAGCGCCTGAAAGTCCGTGCACGTACGGCGAAGGCGCCGGGCTTTCGTCCAGGCAAGGTCCCGATGAAAATGGTCGCCGCCCAATATGGCTATCAGGTTGAAACCGAGGTGCTGAACGACAAGGTCGGCAGTGCGTTCAGCGATGCGGCAATGGAAAACAATTTGCGCGTTGCCGGTCTTCCCAAGATCGAACCGAAGACCGGTGCCGATGCGCCGGAAGGAGCGATCGTGTTCGATGCCACTTTCGAGGTGTATCCCGAAGTGAAAATCGGCGATCTGGCGGCTGCGGAAGTCGAAAAAACCAGGACGGAAGTGTCCGATACGGAAATCGACAAGACCATCGACATCCTGCGCAAACAGCGCGTGCATTACCACGTCAAAGGCGAGCAGGGCGCGCATGGTGACGGCGGTGCGGAGCAGTCTGCCCGGAACGGCGACCGCGTGACCATCGATTTCCTCGGCAAGATCGACGGCGTCGAATTTCAGGGCGGCAAGGCCGACGACTACGCATTCGTGCTGGGCGAAGGCCGTATGTTGCCGGAATTCGAAGCAGCCACGATCGGACTGGAAGTTGGTCAATCCAAAACGTTCCCGCTGCTTTTTCCGGCTGATTACCATGGCAAGGACGTGGCGGGCAAAACCGCTGAATTCACGGTCACGCTGAAAAAGCTGGAATGGGCGCACATGCCGGAGGTCGATGCCGAATTTGCAAAATCGCTGGGAATTGCTGATGGCGACATGAAAAAAATGCGTGACGACATCAAGCTCAATCTGGAACGTGAAGTCGGCAGCCGTGTCAAAGCCAAAACCAAGGACAGCGTCATGGATGCGCTGATCAGGATCACTGAACTGGATGTGCCGAAGGCGCTGGTGGATCAGGACATCGAGCGTCTGGTCGAAATGACGCGCCAGAACATGGCGCAGCGCGGCATGAATACCAAAGACATGCCGCTGCCGCCGGAACTCTTCACCGCACAAGCCGAACGCCGCGTGCGCCTGGGCCTGATCCTGGCGGAAGTGGTGAAAGCGAATAACCTGCAGGCCACTTCCGAACAGGTCAAGGCGCAAGTGGAAGAGTTCGCGCAGAGTTACGAGGATCCGCAGCAAGTGCTGAAGTATTATTTCAGCGATCGTCGCCGTCTGGCGGAGGTCGAAGCCCTTGTTTTAGAAGAAAACGTCGTCAATTACGTATTGAGCAAATCGAAAGTGACCGAGAAGACGGTTGCCTTCGACGAATTGATGGGCAATAACGCACAAGCCTGAAACGCCGGTGCGCTCCAAAGGAAAGCACATGACAAGCATGATACAAAATTCCGCACTCGATACCCAGATGCTCGGCATGGTGCCGATGGTCATCGAGCAAAGTGGCCGCGGCGAGCGCGCGTACGATATCTACTCGCGCCTGCTGAAAGAACGCGTGATTTTTCTGGTCGGCCCGGTGAATGATCACACCGCCAACCTGATCGTTGCGCAATTGCTGTTTCTGGAAAGTGAAAATCCGGACAAGGACATTTCGCTGTATATCAACTCCCCCGGCGGTTCGGTGTCGGCCGGCATGGCGATTTATGACACGATGCAGTTCATCAAACCGGATGTATCCACGCTGTGCACCGGATTGGCCGCATCGATGGGAGCGTTCCTGCTGGCGGCAGGCGCAAAAGGCAAACGTTTCTCGTTGCCGAATTCCCGCATCATGATTCACCAGCCGCTAGGCGGTGCCCAAGGCCAGGCCGCAGACATTGAAATTCAGGCGCGCGAAATTCTTTACCTGCGTGAACGCCTGAACTACATCCTCGCGGAAAAGACCGGCAGGAGTGTGGAGCAGATCAGCAAGGATACCGACCGGGATAATTTCATGTCTGCCGAGCAGGCAGCTGACTATGGCATGATTGACAAGGTGCTGACCCGCCGTTCGTAACTGATAGTAGCTCTATACGCAACGCCCGGACGCCTACAGGTTCGGGCGTTTTGTTTTATAGTGACGGAATACTGTCAGTTTGGGTATTTTCTTGCGCTGTATCGTGACGAATCCGAAATTCGCAGGTAAGATCAAACTACCACCTATAGATACTTTTCCTCATGTCCGATAAAAAATCTTCTAGCGGCGAAAAATTGCTCTATTGCTCGTTTTGCGGCAAGAGTCAGCATGAAGTAAAAAAACTGATTGCAGGTCCTTCCGTATTCATTTGCGACGAATGCATCGACCTGTGCAACGACATCATTCGTGATGAGGCATCCACGGTCGAGTCCGTTACGGGGCCCAAGTCGGACCTGCCGACTCCGCAGGAAATCTGCGAACTGCTGGGTCAGTATGTGATCGGCCAGGAGACAGCCAAGCGGATTCTTTCGGTAGCGGTCTACAACCACTACAAGCGGCTCAAGCACCTTGCTAAAAAAGATGATGTCGAATTAGCAAAAAGCAATATTTTGCTGGTCGGCCCGACCGGTTCCGGCAAAACCCTGCTGGCCCAGACATTGGCGCGCATGTTGAATGTGCCGTTTGTGATTGCCGATGCGACCACCTTGACCGAAGCCGGCTATGTTGGTGAAGACGTTGAGAATATCATCCAGAAGCTTTTGCAAAACTGCAATTACGAAGTTGAAAAAGCGCAAAAAGGCATTGTCTATATCGATGAAATCGACAAAATTTCTCGCAAGTCGGACAATCCGTCAATCACGCGCGATGTCTCGGGTGAAGGCGTGCAGCAGGCCTTGCTGAAGCTGATTGAAGGCACCATGGCATCCGTGCCGCCGCAAGGCGGACGCAAGCATCCGAACCAGGACTTCGTGCAGATCGATACCACCAACATCATGTTTATTTGCGGTGGTGCTTTTGACGGACTGGCGAAGATCATTTCCAACCGGTCCGAGAAAAGCGGCATCGGATTTTCTGCAAACGTCAAGAGTCAGAAGGAGCGGACTGCCAACGAAGTATTGCTGGAGACGGAACCTGAAGACCTGATCAAGTTCGGCTTGATTCCGGAGTTGGTGGGCCGTCTGCCGGTGGTGGCCACGCTCAGTGAACTGAATGAAGCTGCGCTGATTGAAATTCTGCTGGAGCCGAAGAACGCGCTCATCAAGCAGTATTCGAAGCTGTTGCAAATGGAAGGCGCGGAACTTGAAGTAAGGCCGGCAGCATTGCATGCGATAGCCAAGAAAGCGCTGGCGCGCAAAACCGGCGCGCGTGGTCTGCGTTCGATTCTCGAGCATGCATTACTGGAGGTGATGTTTGAATTGCCGAATCAGCAGAATGTGGCCAAGGTGGTCATCGATGAAAACACGATTACCAATGGCGCCAAACCTTTGTTGATTTATCATGAGCAGCAGAAGGTATCCGGTGCCAAATGATCAAATGCTTGAAGAATCAACAGCTGTCAAAACGGTAAAAACATCTAAAAAGTAGGGTTTTCACGTCGTTTTTTGAACAAACGCAGTACAATTTGATCCATCACTAATCACACTGGCTTCCATCGTAAAGCCACCCGCGGGTAACAGCGTGTGTGGCTTTTTTATTTTTTTTCCTTACGACGGTGCCGTGATTTTTGTTGATGCGCGGGCTTGTGTTTAGCTCACTCGTGCCAACATCATTAACAGGTTTTTTGATAAGGCTGGCCATGACGACTACCTCTACTCTTACTGAACACACGCAATTGCCGTTATTACCACTGCGCGACGTGGTGGTTTTTCCGCATATGGTGATACCGCTATTTGTCGGACGGCCCAAATCGATCAAGGCGCTCGAAGCCGCGATGGAGCAGGGCAAGAGCATCATGCTTGCAGCTCAGAAGGCGGCCGCGAAAGACGAGCCGTCGGCCGACGATATCTATGAAATCGGTTGCATCGCCAATATTCTGCAAATGCTGAAGCTCCCCGACGGCACGGTTAAAGTGCTGGTCGAAGGCGCACAGCGGGCGCGCATTCACCACATCAGCGAATTGGATACCCATTTCGTGGCGGACCTGACCCCGGTCGAATCCGAGGCCGGCGATGAGTCCGAAGTGGAAGCGATGCGGCGCGCGATCGTTCAGCAATTCGATCAATACGTGAAGCTGAACAAAAAAATCCCGCCGGAGATTTTGACATCGCTGGCCGGCATCGATGATGCTGGCCGCCTGGCCGATACGATCGCCGCGCACTTGCCGCTGAAGCTCGAGCAAAAGCAGGTCATCCTCGAAATCTTCAATGTCGCGAAACGCCACGAGCACCTGCTCGGACAACTGGAAGGCGAACTCGATATTCTCCAGGTCGAAAAGCGTATACGCGGCCGTGTCAAGCGGCAGATGGAAAAATCGCAGCGCGAGTATTACCTGAACGAACAGGTTAAGGCGATCCAGAAGGAGCTCGGCGAAGGCGAAGAGGGCGCCGATCTGGAAGACCTCGAGAAAAAAATCCTCACCGCCAAGATGCCCAAAGAGGCGCGCGAGAAGGCGCAAGGCGAGCTGAAAAAACTCAAGCTGATGTCGCCGATGTCGGCCGAGGCAACCGTGGTGCGCAACTACATCGATACGCTGGTCGGGCTGCCGTGGAAGAAAAAATCCAAGGTGAACAACGATCTGGCCAATGCCGAAAAAGTGCTGGAAGACGATCACTACGGCCTCGAGAAGGTCAAGGAACGCATCCTGGAATATCTCGCCGTGCAGCAGCGCGTCGACAAGCTCAAGGCGCCGATCCTGTGTTTCGTCGGCCCTCCGGGCGTCGGCAAGACATCGCTCGGTCAATCGATCGCGCGCGCGACCAATCGCAAGTTCGTGCGCATGGCGCTGGGCGGCGTGCGCGACGAAGCAGAGATTCGCGGTCATCGCCGTACATATATCGGTTCGATGCCCGGCAAAATCCTGCAAAGCCTGGCGAAAACCGGCGTCCGCAATCCGTTGTTCCTGCTCGATGAAATCGACAAGCTGGGCATGGATTTCCGCGGCGATCCGTCCTCCGCGTTGCTGGAGGTGCTCGATCCGGAACAGAATCACACATTCTCGGATCACTATGTCGAAGTCGACTTCGACTTGTCGGATGTGATGTTCGTTGCGACATCGAACTCATACAACATTCCGCCGGCACTGCTGGACCGGATGGAAGTGATTCGCCTGTCGGGCTACACCGAGGATGAGAAAACCAATATTGCGCAGCGCTATCTGCTGCCCAAGCAGATCAAGAACAACGGCCTGAAGGAAGATGAAATCAATGTCGCGGAATCCGCTATCCGCGACATCATCCGCTACTACACCCGCGAAGCCGGCGTGCGCTCGCTGGAACGTGAAATTTCCAAGATCTGCCGCAAGGTGGTGAAGATGCTCCTGCTCAAAAAGCAGGACAAGAAAGTCACGGTCACTTCGAAGAATATCGACAAGTTCCTCGGTGTCCGGCGCTTTGATTTCGGCATGGCGGAAAAGGACAATCAGGTCGGACAAGTCGTCGGACTTGCCTGGACTGAAGTCGGCGGCGATCTGCTTACGATCGAGGCGATTACCATGCCGGGCAAGGGCGGCGTCATTCGCACCGGAACACTGGGCGACGTGATGAAAGAGTCGATCGAAGCGGCGCGCACGGTGGTTCGCAGCCGTGCGAAAAAGCTCGGCATCAAGAGCGATATCTTCGAGAAGAGCGACATCCACATCCACGTGCCGGAAGGCGCGACGCCAAAGGATGGCCCTTCGGCGGGGATTGCAATGACCACTGCGCTGGTGTCGGTATTTACCGGTATCCCGGTGCGTGCGGATGTGGCAATGACCGGTGAAATCACGTTGCGCGGAGAGGTATTGCCGATCGGCGGCTTGAAAGAGAAACTGCTGGCGGCGCATCGCGGCGGGATCAAGACCGTATTGATCCCGGAACAGAACGTGAAGGATCTCGCCGAGATTCCCGATAACGTCAAAAACAAGCTCGAAATCGTTTCGGTGCGCTGGATCGACAAGGTGCTGGAAATAGCGCTCGAGCGGCGTCCTGTTCCGCTGGTGGAAGAAGAAGGGACAGCCGACGGGGCAGTGGCAACATCTGCCGGTGCAACCGATCCCAACGTAGTGAAGCATTGATCGTTGAGATAGCCGGCTGAAAAGCGCTCTTCGGAGCGCTTTTTTATTTCATCCGCGCTGAATCGCGGCCGTCGCAGCCCGATGGTTGATATTTTTACGGAAAATTAAAATGGAAAACGAGTAATCGGCTGCTGGGGAACGACCTGATAGGCCGACAGGGGCCCCGGCCTGCAAACCGCTTGACACAAGGCTTTGCGGCTTGTTTAATACGGACTGCAGATTTTTTCTGCATTGCGTAATGGATGTTCGACTAAGAATGATTGATATACACCATTGCGGAATTTAACCTATGTGAGGGGGCGTAAGTGAATAAAACAGAATTAATCGATCACATTGCCAAGTCCGCAGATATTTCAAAAGCCGCTGCAACGCGTGCGCTTGATGCACTGATTGGTGGCGTCAGAACGACGTTGAAAAAAAATGGTTCCGTTACGCTGGTTGGTTTCGGTACGTTTTCAGTTGGCAAGCGGGCGGCGCGCACGGGCCGCAACCCGCGCACCGGCGAAGCAATCAAGATCAAGGCTGCCAAGGTTCCGAAATTTAAGCCTGGCAAAGCTTTGAAAGATGCGCTAAACTAGCGTTCTTTTGGCGTGGTGACAAACGCCAAAATGCTTGGCTGGCTAAGTTGCAAATTCGGGTGCTTAGCTCAGTTGGTAGAGCGGCGCCCTTACAAGGCGTAGGTCGGGAGTTCGAGCCTCTCAGCACCCACCAATCAGTCGAGCATGATGTAATCTGGAAGTGCGCAGTTTAGGAGTGGTAGTTCAGTCGGTTAGAATACCGGCCTGTCACGCCGGGGGTCGCGGGTTCGAGTCCCGTCCACTCCGCCAAAATCTAAAGGCGAACTTATGTTCGCCTTTTTTCATATGCGATAGAATCATCGCAATCTGTCCGTTATAGGCTCTACCATGTTCGAATTTATTCGTACCCATCAGCGGCTGATGCAATTTGTGCTGCTGCTACTCATTTTCCCATCGTTCGCTTTCTTCGGACTGGAAGGCTATACGCGTCTTCGCGACGGCGGCAATGCCGTGGCCAAGGTCGCCGGGCAATCGATCACGCAGCAGGAACTGGATGCTGCGCAACGCGAACAGATGGAACGTTTTCGCCAGATGTACGGCCAGCAATTCGATCCCGCAATATTCGATACTCCGGGAGCGAAGCGGGACATTCTGAACAACCTGATCGCGCAAAAGGCACTGGCTGCCGAAGCGGCGCGCAATCATCTGTCGGTGTCGGACCAAAGCTTGCAACAGACCATTCTCGACATTCCGTATTTGACTACCCCGGATGGAAAATTCGACAGCGAGCGCTACAAAGCCTTGCTGGCGGTACAAGGTTTGACGCCTGCAATGTACGCAGCACGCCTGCGTCAGGATATGGCCTTGCAACAACTCAATGCCGCGATCCAGACTACCGCATTTGCACCGAAATCTGTCGCCGCACGGTTGTCGGACCTCAACGAACAAGAGCGCGAAGTGCAGGAACTGGCGTTCAAGACATCCGACTATGTGTCCCAGGTGAAAATCACCGATGACATGCTGAAGGAATATTACAACAGGAATGGCGGCCAGTTTGAAATTCCGGAGCAAGTCAAAGCCGAATATGTCGTGCTCAACAGCGATTCCGTTGCCGCGCAAATTGCGGTCACCGACGCGGATATCAAATCGTACTATGAACAGAATGCAAAACGTTATTCCGTTGACGAGCAAAGACGTGCGAGCCATATTCTGATCGCCGTGAACAAGGATGCGCCCAATGCCGACAAAGTTGCGGCAAAAGCCAAGGCGGAAAAGCTGCTTGTGCAATTGCGCAAGAATCCCGGCGATTTCGCCAGGTTGGCCAAGGAAAATTCGCAAGATCCCGGCTCCGCCGAGCGCGGCGGCGACCTCGATTTCTTTGGCAGGGGCATGATGGTCAAGCCGTTCGAAGACGCAGCCTACAAGCTCAAGCAAGGCGAGATCAGCGATCTGGTGCAGTCCGATTTCGGCTATCACATCATACAGGTGACCGCAATTAAACCGGCTTCCGTTAAAACCCTGGACGAAGTCAAAGGCGAGATTGCTGCGGAAATCAAAAAACAGCTGGCGGCAAAAAAATATGCCGAACTGGCCGAAATTTTCACCAGCACGGTATACGAACAGGCGGACAGCCTGAAGCCGGTTGCCGACAAACTGAAACTGAAGATCGAAACGGCATCCAATCTGACGCGCGAGCCGAATCCGGCCACGGCGCCGAACGCGCCGTTTAACAATCCCAAGTTTTTGGGAGCGTTATTCTCGGACGATGCGGTCAAGAACAAGCACAATACCGAAGCGGTGGAAGTCGCACCGAACACCTTGATTGCCGGTCGCGTCGCCGAATACAAGGCGGCCGCCAAGCGTCCGTTTGAAGAAGTGAAGGCCATCGTGCGCGAGAGGGTCACGCAAATCGAAGCGGCGAAGCTCGCGAAAAAAACCGGCGAAGCAAAGCTGGCCGAGCTCAAGGCCAAGGATGACGCAACGGGCTTTGCAGCGGCCAGGATTATTTCACGCATCAAAAACCAGGGCTTGAGCGGTGAAGCGTTCACGGCTGTCATGAAAGCCGATGTGAGCAAGCTGCCGGCTTATATCGGCGTCGAATTGCCGGCACAGGGATATGGCGTGTACCGCATCAACAAAGTCGCTCAGGCGGCGACTCCGGATACAGCCCGCCGTCAGGCGGAGCAGCAGCAAATTACAAATGCGCTGGCACAGCAGGAAATGCTCTCGTATATCGATGTCCTGAAGAAAAAGGCAAAGGCCGAGATATTGAAACCGGGTTTCGCAAATACCGCCGGGGCAGATGGCAAAAGCCAGAGTGTTTCAGAAAACAAGTGACTTGTCGTCGCGAAAAGCCGCTCTTTTTGAGTTAAGGCTGTTCGGTTAAGAGGAAATCCGTTCGCCCCGGGGCGAACGGCGGCTTAACTGAACGGCATGATGCTCTCTGAGCAGCTTGTTTGCTCTGGCCCGGGACAGTGTTGACTCTATTCCAGGCTTTCCGACGTTTGATGCAGCTGCCTGGCCGCCGTCCGAAACGCGTCGTCTGAAATGTCGGTCAATTCAAGATGCTGCGCTTGCGAGAACTGTAAAAAATTGCGATCGATCGAGCGACCATATGCCGGATCGTAATGATTAAGCAGCAACTCATCAACCAGTGCCTCCATCTCGCCCGCCAGAGCCATCGCCTGCCAGCGGGCGATTTTTTCGTGCCCGTGCAAAGCAATCAGGCAGGCGAGCTGGGCATTCAATATCGCAGGCTCGGTGACGAAATGCGCATAATCTTCCATCAGCAGCCTGACCCGGTTGACTCTAGACAGCGTGAGCGACAGGCAGGGCGATGCGCGCATTTTTTCCATCAGCGCATCCGGTACCCGCAGATTGCCGATTTTCTTGCTTTCGGATTCGACAAATACCATCCGGTCAGGATTGAACCAGCGCAGTGTTTGCCAGATGCTGCTTTCAAAGGTCTTTTGCGTCGGCTGCGCTTCGGTCGGCAAATTGCCGAGCACCGATCCACGGTGTGCGGCCAATTGCTCCAGGTCGAGTACCTGGGCCCCCACTGAAGCAAGTTTCTGCAACAACCGGCTTTTACCGCTGCCGGTGGTGCCGCACACCACGGTGAACTTAAAACGCGGCGGCAGCTCCGCCAGTGCCGCGATGATGTGCCGGCGATACTCCTTGTAGCCGCCGTCCAGTTGCACCGCGGGCCAGCCGATTTTTGCGAGGACATGGGTCATCGAGCCGCTCCGGTTGCCGCCACGCCAGCAATAGATCAAGGGCTTCCAGCCGCGCGGCTTGTCGACAAAGGCATCGATGTGCTGCGCGATATTGCGTGCCACCAGGGCCGCACCCGCTTTCTTGGCTTCGAACGAGCTGACTTGCTTGTATAAAGTGCCGATCTGCGCGCGCTCGTCGTCATTGAGTACCGGACAATTGATTGCGCCCGGAATATGATCTTCCGCAAATTCCGACTGGCTGCGAACATCGATGATGGCGTCGAACAGATGGAGTTGCGGAAGTATTTCCGTGAAAGAAAGCAATGCGGGATACTTCATGTGTTCATTTTGGCAAAAGCGGTTTCAGGTACTGCCAGACGCTCTTCAGCATGATCGGCTGCGCTTCGACGGTTGGATGGATGCGGTCGGACTGGAAGAGCTCCGGTTTGTCCACCAATCCCTCGAGCAGGAACGGGACCAGCGCTACGTTGGTTTCTTTGGCGAGTTTCGGGTAGATTCCGGCAAACCGCCGGGTATAGTCACCACCATAGTTAGGCGGGATCTCCATGCCGAGCAGCAGTACCTTAGCTTGCGCCTTTTGCGCTGCCAAGATCAAGTCGCGCAGGTTGGCTTCGGTCGCAGCAATCGGCAGGCCGCGCAAGCCGTCGTTGGCGCCCAGTTCGATCACCACGATACCGGGACGATATTTGTCGAGCAGCTGTTGCAACCGCGCTCTTCCTCCGCTGGTGGTTTCGCCGCTGATGCTGGCATTGATGATCGGGACGTCAATATTTTCAGTCTTCATCCGGCTTTGCAGTAGCGGCACCCATCCGGTACCTTTGACCAGTCCATATTCGGCCGACAGGCTGTCGCCGAGCACGAGTATCGGTTTTGATGCAGAATAGGCGCCTGATGCAAACAACATGAACGCGATCAACGTTAACGCACGTAATATCCACGCACGTAATGTCCGCATTGCTGCCTCCGATTTTTTAACATAATCTTGCATGCTAGAACCCTCCAGATCTGTTCCTGCCATTGAAGTTGCTCATCTCGCAAAACGCGTTTCGGATGCAACCGGTGTGCTGACTATTCTTGAAGATATCAATTTTACCGTGCATGCAGGTGCGACGCTTGCGATTGTCGGCGCGTCCGGCTCGGGTAAGTCGACTCTGCTGGGTTTGCTGGCGGGACTCGACACGCCGACAGAGGGTACGGTCAAGCTCAACGGCATCGATATCTTCGCACTGGATGAAGATGGCCGGGCCGGACTGCGCAAGGCGGAACTCGGATTCGTGTTTCAGTCATTTCAATTGCTCGCGCATTTGAACGCGCTGGAAAACGTAATGTTGCCGCTCGAATTACGCAATGATGCCGGCGCCAGGGACAAGGCGGAGGCAATGCTGGGGCGTGTAGGCTTGTCGAGCCGGCTGAAGCACTATCCGAAATATCTTTCAGGCGGCGAACAGCAGCGCGTCGCGCTCGCTCGTGCCTTTGTCAGCGAACCGCCGCTGCTGTTTGCCGATGAGCCCACCGGCAGCCTGGATGCGGCAACAGGCGAATCGGTGATCCGGCTGATGTTCGAATTGAACCAGGAGCGCGGCTCGACGCTGGTGCTGGTAACGCACGATCCTTCGATTGCTTCGCTGTGCAAGCGGACCATTACCATTGCAGCCGGCCGGCTGATCTGATTACATTCATCGCAATATCCGTCGGCAGTGTCCAGGCAGCGGACGATGGTCCTCGAAATCTGCATCTATGGATGCGGGGTGTCAGTGCGCGGTGGCGCATATTCGTTAATCAATTGATTCAGGGTCGTACGTACGCAAGGGATTAATTCGCCTGCGGTGAGCCCGACCGGGCCAACGCCTTGTTCGACCAGTCTATCGGCCGCGGACCCGTGCAGCCAGACAGCGGCCAGCGCAGCTTCCCACATGGGCCAATGCTGGGCCAGCAATGCGCCGCAGATTCCTGCAAGTACATCACCGGTGCCTGCCGTCGCCAGCGCAGGATTGCCGGTCGGATTGACGACGATATCGCCGCCCGGACGTGCGATCACCGTTCCGGAGCCTTTCAGTACGATCGTTGCGCCGAACCGGCGTGCCAGTTCGCGGGCCGCTGCGAGACGATCGGCCTGTATCTCGGCGCCCGACATGGC
>DASYKE010000074.1:0-10207 GCA_035995725.1 Burkholderiaceae bacterium
TCCGAGCGCACGCATCAGCACGACAAAGGCGCTCGCATAGTGCTCGCAGAATCCGGCACGGGTCGAGAACAGGAAGTCGTCGACCGAATGCTGTCCAAGGGGCGGCGGCTCCAATGTGTAGCTGAATTTTTCTTCACGAAAAAATCTGAGAACCGCATTGACCATCTCGATATTGCTGCCGTATCGAGTGCGCAAACGCGCAGCGAATGCCAGCGTTTTCGGGTTGTAGCCGGGTGGCAATCCCAGCCAGTCCCGTAAGACATCGGGAGACTCATTCGGTTGCAAATCGAAGTCGACGTGCGACGCAGCATCATAGCGTACCCTCTGGCTGATCGGGTATCTCGTCAATATTTGCAGATCGGATGTGATGCGGGACGAATTGCCGGTTAGCCGCGGTGCGGCTTGCGGCAATTCCAGTGCAAAAAGCCAGTGTCGTCCGTTGGGTTCCATTGTCACCTGGTAATGGACCGGCGCGGCGCGCGGTCTGACGACAACCGGACGACTGAAATTCGTCTGCGGCATTCGAGTCCAGGTGCGGCCATCGTAATTCCCCAACACCGGGCCGCGCCAGTACAGCGCCGAGTTGGGCGGCACCGGATCGATGAACTTGGCGCGGAACGCGATCTCGCCGGATTGCGCCAGATTGTAGATACTGCCCGGCGTCATGCTGTCCGATAGCCCGCTGCTGCCTGCCTGTGCATCGCCGGGCAAACTCCACAGCGGTCCCTGAACACGCGGAAAAAGAATGAAAATTACCAGTGTAAGCGGTATGGCAAGCGCGACAATCAGCGTTCCTGAAACCAGACGCCGTTTCAACGTTGGAGCAACGCCGGTATATTGAAAGGACAATTGCGCGGTCAGCATCATGACGACCGCCGCTACCATCATCACCGCGGTGCCGATCGTTTGCGAGTAAAAAAAATTGGTGAGCATCAAAAAGAAACTCAGGAACGAGACCACGAACAGATCCCGCTTGGCGCGCATCTCGAGCAGTTTGAATGCAAGCAGCAGCACCAGCATCATTACGCCCGCTTCACGTCCTAAAAACGTTTTATAGGTAGCATATACGCCGGCTACTGCCAGCACCGCAGCGGGCACCAGGATCCAGCGCGGCGGCATTCGGTTGCCGCGAAAAGTAATCCAGCCGCGCCATGCCAGCAACGCCATACAAGTCAGGGTGGTCCACCATGGCACATGCCCGGCATGCGGCGCCAGCACCAGTATGCAAGCGGCCAGCAGTAAAAGCGTGTCGGCTTTATCGCGGGATATCGGAGGCGCCGCCTGTTGCGTGAGCGACTGGAGCCCGGCCGGCATTCCAGGCATCTTCATTTTCCGCTCTCGTATAGCGCGAGCGCACGCAAGCATGCTTGCCGATGGGCCGGACCGATCGCAGCGGCAAAAGCAGTGCCGCCCAGCCGAAAAGCATAAGGCAATGACCGCGCTTCGGCCTCGATTACCCAGCGGGCCATGCGCGACAGTTTCATTTCGACGTCCATATGGGGCGGCAATGCAGCGAAATCGAGTTGCAGTTCACTGGCGGCGCCCCCTTCAAAATGCTTGGTGACAAGCACGCCGCCGGATTGGACATCCAGCCTTGCGATCTGCCGCCATGCAAGACGTTTCATCGAGTCGCCGGCCTGGTAGGCGCGTATGCCGGCGAAATCGTCATGCCCGCCGCGTCCCCGCCCATCTTCCCTTGTTTCGCCCTCCATCGGCAGCGGAGGTGCATTTTGTTCCGGACGCGGGTAGACCAGCGCCTTCGCATCCGGACGCCAGTAACTCCACGCGCGAAACAAACCGAGCGGGAAACGGGTTTGCAGCCGGACCCGCGGCGCGTCCAGCCAGCCTCGTTCCCGCGCAGGTGCGTTCAACACGACACGACAGGATGCATGTGCGGCAATGTCCGCCGGTTGCGCCAGATCGGGCTGTCCTTCACCGATAAAGCCGAGCCAGATCGCATAACGGTCGTGTTTGCGCCGGTTGGCCAGATGCAGTTCGAATTGCGCCTCTTCGCCGGCAAATACATCGAGTGCCCGTCCTGCAGACAGATACAGGTGGGCCAGGTTGCGGAAAGTCAGGTGCATGTCGATCACCGCGCACGCCGCGAGCAGAAATGTGAGCGCAAAGCCCAGACTCAGGGTGTAATTGACCGAGCCGATGAACAGCGTCAGCAGCATTACGCCGAAACCCAGCCCCGCCTTGGTGGGTATGATGAATACGCGGCGCTGGTTCAAAAATACTTCACCCGATTCTGCGCCGCGCAGCTGAAATAACCACTTGTTGGTGGCTTTGTATAAAATATTTTGCAGCGTGCGCAACATGGGCGGTGCATTCCCTTCAGTCAGCTGTGGCGTTGCATTCCCTGCGGCGACCAACGGGAGTGCAGAGCTCACATTCCCTTTGGTCAGCTGTGGCGTTGCATTCCCTGCGGTCACATTCCCTTTGGTCAGCTGTGCATTTCCTTCGGTCATCGGAACTCGGTGCTTATTTCAATATAGGTATCGTGACTGTGAACAAGGCGTGCCGGGACAGGTTCTAAACGCCGACCGACTTCATCAATTGCAGCACCAGATCGCGGCTGGCCATCGCGCTGCCGCCGGTGGATTTCAATGGACGAAGCCGGTGTGCCGTGACCGGTATCAATACCGCCTGCACGTCTTCGGGAATCACGTGATTGCGTCCCTCCAGCGCAGCCCAGGCACGTGAAGCCTGCAGCAGGGCGATGGCGGCGCGCGGGCTCATGCCTTCTGCAAATAACCCGTTCTGGCGCGAGGCCTGTGCCAGTGCCTGCACATAATCGATCAGGGACGGCGACGTGTGCACCTGCCTGAGCGCAGCTTGTGCCGTGCCCAGTTCTGCCGGCTGCATGGCCATGCGCATCGCTCTCAACATGGTGCGGCGATCGTCGCCCATCAAAAGTTCCCGCTCGGCAGCAGCATCAGGATAACCCAGCGACAGGCACATCAGGAAACGGTCCAGTTGCGATTCCGGCAACTGGAAAGTGCCGATCTGATGCGTCGGGTTTTGCGTCGCAATCACAAAAAAAGGCGCCGGCAAATCGCGGGTGACGCCGTCTGCGGTGACTTGGCGTTCTTCCATTGCTTCGAGCAAGGCCGATTGGGTCTTCGGCGTGGCGCGGTTGATCTCGTCGGCCAGCAATAGCTGGGTAAATATCGGACCGGGATGGAAGGCGAATCCATTCTTTTCGCGGTCGAAAATCGAAATGCCCACTACGTCTGCCGGCAGCAAGTCGCTGGTGAACTGGACCCGGTTGAATTTCAGTCCGAGCGAAACTGCCAGCGCGTGGGCCAGCGTGGTTTTTCCGACACCAGGCACGTCCTCGATCAGCAAATGGCCGCCCGCCAGCAGGCAAACCAATGATTGACGAATCTGCAAGTCTTTGCCGACAACGATCTGGCTGACTTGCTTGGCAACGGCGTGAACTTTGGAGAACATGTATTTTCCGGAACTTGATGTTATGGGACGGAATTATGGAAGCGCGCTCATTCTGAACCACTATTGAGCAATCTCAAATACCGGATATCCGCCATAATGGACAAAATGATATTTAAACGCTGTTTTTTCATTAAACTGTTGGATTCTAGTCGAGAACGCCGACCGAGAACGCCGACGCTGTGCTTCGCCATAATATGACCACTGCCATATATACCCATCCTGATTGCAAGCGCCATGAAATGGGAGCCTGGCATCCCGAGTCGCCGGCGCGGCTGCAGGCGATCGAGGACCAATTGATTGCAAGCCGCATCGATAGCTACCTGGATTATCGCGAGGCGCCCGCAGCCGATGTCGCCGCCATTGCGCGCATTCATGCCGCGGACGCAATCAGACTGGTACGCGACAACGTGCCGTCACCCGAGCTGACCTCGGTGTCCGATCGTCCGTCTGCGCCGATGAACAGGCATTCCGGCTACTATCCGCTGGATGCCGATACATCGCTCAACGCCTATAGCTGGCAGGCCGCGCTGCGCGCGGCAGGCGCCGCGGTGGCAGCTACCGATGCCGTCATCGCCGGTGAACTGGACAATGCGTTTTGCGCGATCCGCCCGCCAGGCCATCATGCCAGGCCGTCTGCGCCGATGGGATTTTGCCTGTTCAATAATGTCGCCATTGCGGCCAGGCATGCGCTGGAAGCGCACGGCCTGCAGCGTGTGGCAATCGTGGATTTCGACGTTCATCATGGTAACGGCACCGAAGAAGCGTTTATCGATGAACCCCGCGTATTAATGGTGAGTTTTTTCCAGCATCCGTTTTATCCGTATTCGGGCATCGAGCGTTCTCCGCGAAGCCGTGGGAATTTTGTCAATGTCCCAGTGCCTGCCCGTACAAACGGCGATGTCGTACGTCAACTGGTTACCGAGCAATGGTTGCCGGCCTTGCATGCGCATCGGCCGGAAATGATTTTCATCTCCGCCGGTTTCGACGCACATCGCGAGGACGATCTCGGACAAATGGCGCTGGTGGAAGCTGATTACGCGTGGCTTACCGGGCAAGTCATGGCGGTTGCCAGACAGTACGGCAAAGGGCGTATCGTCAGTTGCCTCGAGGGCGGCTACAACCTTTCAGCACTGGGGCGCAGCGTCGTCGCGCATGTAAAAGCGCTGGCGGAACTGGAATCTTAATAATTGTGGGACAGAGTTTGTGAGGCGCCGCAGCGCGCCGAATTATCTCGATCCCTGGAAGGGACTCTGTCCCCAACATATTGTAAGAATTGCGGGACAGAGTTTGCAAGGCGCCGTAGCGCGCCGAGTTACTCTGTCCCCAACATTTTAAAGAGGCCAGAAGAGCCTTTTCTTTTCACTTCATGGTTGTTTGCCGGGATGACCCGGCACCAGCGGGTAAAATAGCTTCCTGATTCTTATTTAAGTTACGCATGTCCATACAATGGTTCCCCGGTCACATGAACGCCGCCCGCAAGAAGGCGGCGGAAGCGATGGAAAAGACCGATATGGTCATCGAGGTGCTCGATGCACGCGTGCCGCAGGCAAGCTGCAACCCGATGATCGAACAGCTGCGCCTGCATCGGCAGCGCCCATGCCTGAAAATTCTCAACAAGAGCGATCTGGCCGATCCATCTGCCACACAGGCGTGGCTTGACCATTACAACCGGCAGAAGGATGTGCATGCGGTAGCGCTCAGTTGCAAGAAGCCGTCCGATGTCGCAAAAATTCCGGGTCTGTGCCTGAAAATTGCGCCGCATCGCGGCACGCCGTTGAAACCGCTGCGCATCATGATCATGGGTATCCCCAATGTCGGCAAATCGACGCTGATGAATGCGTTGCTTAAAAAAAGAGTGGCGAAGGTGGGCGATGAGCCGGCGGTGACCAAGATGCAGCAGCGCCTGTATCTGGGCAATAACATGGTGCTGATCGATACTCCCGGCCTGTTGTGGCCAAAAATCGAGCATCCCAGCGACGGGCTGATGCTGGCCGCCAGCCACGCCATCGGCAGCAATGCATTGATCGAGGAAGAGGTTGCCACTTTTCTTGCGGACCTGCTGCTGTCGCGGTATGCGCAGTTGATTACCGCACGCTACGGTTTTCCGACAGTGGACATCGACGGCGTGAGCGTGGTCGAAGGCATTGCCGGGCGGCGCGGCTTCCGGTCGAAGGGCGGAGAACTCGATCTTGAAAAGGCCGCCCACACATTGCTGCAGGATTATCGCAGCGGCGCTCTCGGGCGCATCAGCCTCGAAACGCCGGAAAGCCGCATCGCTTTGCTGGCCAGCTACCGGCGGCCGCCGCCGGCATTGGGTGAACCGCAGGATGTGGCCGGCGAGTTCGGCAACGATTGAAATGCGATGCTGTCGTCGCAAGGCGCTTTAGACAAGCAAAACAAGTTCAACCCGTTTTCGAAACAGACGATCAGCGCGCTGCAGGCTGTATTGGACACCCGATAAAAGCGCATATTGTTCAGGGCCCGGCAAGATAACGAACAACAAGATGTCCGGAAATGAAAACGCCCGCATCGCTGCGGGCGTTTTCAAGTGTTACATTGCAGTCAACAGTGCCGGGTTCCGGCCTGCCGGAACAGGAACGGCAATTACATCATGCCGTCCATGCCACCCATACCGCCCATGCCACCCCTGCCTCCCATACCGCCGCCGGCCGGCTTGTCTTCAACCAGTTCGGCTACCATGCAATCGGTGGTCAGCATCAGCGAAGCGATCGATGCAGCGTTTTGCAGCGCCGAACGGGTTACCTTGGCCGGATCCAGCACGCCCATTTCGACCATGTCGCCGTAGGTGTCGTTGGCAGCGTTATAGCCGTAGTTGCCTTTGCCTTCCAGCACTTTGTTGACGACGACCGACGCTTCCTCACCGGCGTTTTGAACGATCATGCGCAGTGGCTCTTCCATTGCACGCATTACGATCCTGATGCCGGCGTCCTGATCCGGATTGTCGCCTTTGATCTTGATGTTGGCGCGTGCACGCAGCAGTGCAACACCGCCGCCGGGAACAATGCCTTCTTCGACTGCGGCGCGGGTTGCGTGCAGCGCGTCTTCCACACGGGCCTTCTTCTCTTTCATTTCGACTTCGGTCGCAGCGCCGACCTTGATCACGGCCACACCGCCGGCGAGTTTCGCAACGCGCTCCTGCAGTTTTTCGCGATCGTAATCGGAAGTCGCTTCTTCGATCTGCGCGCGAATTTGCTTGACGCGGGCTTCGATAGCGGAAGGGTCGCCGGCGCCGTCGATGATGATGGTGTTTTCCTTGCCTACTTCGATGCGCTTGGCTTGGCCGAGCTCTTTCAGCGTGGCTTTTTCCAGGGTCAGGCCGACTTCTTCAGCGATGACCTGGCCGCCGGTCAGGACAGCGATGTCTTCCAGCATTGCCTTGCGGCGGTCGCCGAAGCCTGGCGCCTTGACGGCACAGGTTTTCAGGATGCCGCGGATATTGTTGACGACCAGGGTTGCCAGCGCTTCGCCTTCGATGTCTTCAGCGATGATCAGCAGCGGACGGCCAGCCTTGGCGACTTGCTCAAGAATCGGCAGCAGGTCACGGATGTTGGAGATTTTTTTGTCGTACAACAGGACGAACGGGTTTTCGAGGATTGCAACCTGTTTTTCCGGATTGTTGATGAAGTACGGGGACAGGTAGCCGCGGTCGAATTGCATGCCTTCGACGATTTCCAGTTCGTCGTTCAGGGATTTGCCGTCTTCAACCGTGATGACGCCTTCCTTGCCGACTTTTTCCATTGCTTCGGCGATGCGCTCGCCGATGGAATAGTCTGAGTTCGCGGAAATGGCGCCGACCTGGGCGATTTCCTTGGAAGTGGTGCAGGGCTTGGCGATTTTCTTCAGTTCTTCGACGGTGGCGGTAACAGCCTTGTCGATGCCGCGCTTCAGGTCCATCGGATTCATGCCGGCAGCGACGAATTTCATGCCTTCGCGCACGATTGCCTGGGCCAGCACGGTTGCGGTGGTGGTACCGTCACCGGCATTGTCGGAGGTCTTGGAAGCGACTTCCTTGACCATTTGCGCGCCCATGTTCATGAGCTTGTCCTTGAGCTCGATTTCCTTGGCGACCGACACACCGTCCTTGGTAACGGTGGGGGAGCCGAACGAGCGCTCCAGCACGACGTTGCGGCCTTTCGGACCGAGGGTTATTTTGACGGCGTTAGCCAGAATGTTGACGCCTTCGACCATCTTGGCACGGGCGGCGTCGCCGAATACTACTTCTTTAGCTGCCATGTTCGTTACTCCTTAATTGTTCGTTGATGTAAAGTCATCGGATCCCGCTTCGTCGAAGGCCGGTTTATCCTGAGCCTGTCGAAGGGCGGCGATCTGAGGCGATAAGTCAGGGCCTCAAGATAGCTGTTTCCAGTCGCATCGCGCATTGCGCGTCGCTGCCGGAAGCCCAGCTCACTTTTCGACGATTGCCATGATGTCTTCTTCGCGCATTACCAGCAGTTCTTCGTTTTGGATCTTCACGGTTTGGCCGGAGTATTTGCCGAACAGCACACGGTCGCCGACTTTGACGTCCAGCGGGCGCACTTTGCCGTCTTCCAGGATTTTGCCCTTGCCAATAGCCAGGATTTCGCCTTGGTCCGGTTTTTCAGCGGCAGTTTCAGGGATGATGAGGCCGGACGCGGTTTTGGTTTCCTGGTCCAGGCGCTTGACGATGACGCGATCGTGCAAAGGACGAAGGTTCATACAAACTCCTTTAATTTCAATGGGTTATTGTTTATTGCGGCAAATTGCCGCAATAGGTAACTTCACAATGCAACCTAAGCCGCACTGGAAAATTGGAAGGCCATGGGAAACTGTTAGCACTCCCCATCAGCGAGTGCTAAGTATAGGGGCGGTTTGCCGATTTTTCAAGTAAAGATATTGAATTATTATGGTTTGCTACCTGAATCTCGGAATTCATTGATCCTGGAATTTTCGTCGTTGAATGTTGAATTCCCAAGTGAGTGGACTGTAGCCGCGCTCTGTGAGTTTCCCGCAATTGAAGAATATTTCCCTGCTCCGGACGAAACCGTCGCCGTCAAGGATCTGTGTAGCACCTGGCAACAGGTGGAAGCGTTCATGAGGAGTAAAGGAATGATGGTTGGGAAGTACAGCGTGATCGCATGAAACGGGAGTCTGCTCCAGAGGGCGACCGCTTTCGCCGGGTCAGCCGACCTTCAAGAATTCCGCCTGACGGGCCGCAATGGGTCGGATTGCGCCGGTTGGACTACAGTAAATACCCGCCAAAAGCAGACGATTTCAGATACGGATGGAGTGAATCATGGAGATGAAAAGGATCAATGCCGGGAAACTGCGTGCTATTGGATACGACCCACGCGAACGCATTTTACGTGTCGAATTCGAAGATGGAACGGCAATAGATTATTCTGGTGTCGGAGCCGAGATTTGGCGCAAATTATCAACCTCTGGTTCAGCTTGGAGCTACTACCGCGACAACATAGAGGAAGAATTCTCCGGTCGTCGCAGCACGGTCAGAACTAAGGGGAAATCCCAGTCGCTTGATGACCTTTTTAAAGCCCCCGGCGACGATGTGGATACTTAGTCCGCGTTCGGCCAAAAGCGGCCGGTTACACATCCCATGAATTCGATATTGCTCCGGCAACTCTCCCATGGCAACATACATCGATTACGGCCAGCAAGCCGCGCGAGCGACCATCACCTTCTAGGAGATATAGGAAATGTCCAAACTACGCTTCAAAATCTCAATGTCGTTAGACGGCTTTGTTGCTGGTCCGAGCCAGAGCGTCGAGAACCCGCTCGGGATCGGCGGTGGGCGCCTTCATGAGTGGGCTTTTCAGCTCGCGGTGTTTCGTGCGCTCCTTGACATTGAAGGCGGGGAGATCAACGAAAGTACCCCAGTCGTCGAGGAATCCCTCGCCAACATCGGCGCTACGGTGATGGGGCGCAACATGTTTGGCGGGCACCCTGGCCCTTGGGATGCCAGGACACCATGGAACGGCTGGTGGGGAGGTAATCCACCGTTCCATCACCCAGTGTTCGTGTTAACGCATCATGCACGTGAACCACTCGAACTTGAAGGAGGGACGACGTTCACGTTCGTCACCAACGGCATCGAGGCTGCGCTCGAACTGGCGCGGCGCGCAGCCGGCGGTAAAGATGTATCGCTCGCTGGGGGAGCAAATGCCGCACAGCAGTATCTCGCTGCCGGCCTCGTGGATGAGATGGAGATAAATCTCGTGCCGACGCTCCTCGGCAGCGGCGAACGGCTATTCGATGGGGTCGGCGACAGCCTGCACGGACTCCATCTCGTGCGGACCGTCGCCACTCCACAGGTGACGCACCTCAAGTTCGCAAAGCGCTAAGAGGAGTTGTTCGAGGTTTGCCGAACCTTACTGGGCGGCGCAAAAGTACATGGGCAACGTGCCATACGGTGTTGCAAAGGCTGCGACGGATAAGACGACTAGTGATATGTCTCATGAACTAACCGTCCTGCAATTCACCATATCCATTCGACCGCTCTCGGCCAGAAGCGAGCCCGAGCAAATTCCAAATTAAGCGACAAAAAAGCCGGAAAATTCCAGAATGAGTGATTTTTAAATTCAGAGATAAATAACGGTATTTATACAAGTCATTGATTTTAAATATATTTGTGTTTCATGTTTAAAAGTGTTCGACACTGAATTCGCCAGCCGCTGCGAATGGTGCGGCATTAAACGGCGAAAACCCGGTTACGATTTGCACCGATTCTCAACTAGCG
>DASYKE010000075.1:0-17008 GCA_035995725.1 Burkholderiaceae bacterium
TCAGACAGCGGCCTGGGAGAATGGCGTGAGGGTTTCGCACTATTGCAAAGGCTCGCCTGACATATCGTTTCGGTGGGATGCTGTGCGGGCCGGCCATGCGCCATCGGGCCGTCAGGCCGGACATTGCCTGGCGGCTTGAAATCCGGGCAATCAGTGCTTCAGCCCCCATACTTCCGCAATCCGCTGATCGCGTCCGCAACCGGTGCGATAGTACTTGTAGCGGATCGGGTTTTTCTTGTAATAGTCCTGGTGGTATTCTTCCGCAGGATAAAAACGCGATGCAGCGACAATTTCGGTGTGAATCTCTTTAATCGGCCCGCTTTTCAGCAGTGCTGCCTTGCTTGCTTCAGCCGCGTTGCGTTGCGCGTCGTTCTCGTAAAAGATCGCACTGCGATACTGACTGCCGATATCGCAGAACTGGCGATTTTTTACCGTCGGATCGATGTGATGCCAGAAATAGTCGAGCAAGGCCGGATAGCCGATCTTGCTCGGGTCGTAGGTCACGCGTACCGCCTCGGCATGGCCGGTCCCGCCGGCGCTCACTTGCTGGTAGGTCGGGTTGGCGGTTTGTCCGCCGGTGTAGCCGGATTCCGCAGCCAGCACCCCGGGGAGTTTTTCAAAATCTGCCTCGACGCACCAGAAGCATCCGCCCGCAAAGATCGCGGTTGCCGTTTGCGCTGGCGCTGCAGTAGTCGTTGCCGTGCCCTGTTGCGCGAGCGCATGGATGCCCGACAGCAGGAACGCCAGTACGGCGATTACCCGTAACGATGCGTTCATGTGCGCAGCTCCGGCAGTTTGCTGTCGGCCGGAACGAATTGCAGCGCGACGCCGTTGTTGCAGTAGCGCAAACCGGTCGGTTTGGGGCCGTCATTGAATACATGGCCTTGGTGCCCGCCGCAGTGCGCGCAATGATATTCGGTGCGCGGCAGAATCATTTTGAAATCCCGGTGCTTGCCGACCGCATCCGGCAGCACGTCGAAAAAACTCGGCCAGCCGGTGCCGCTGTCAAATTTCTGTGTGCTCTTGAACAACGGAAGGAAACAGGCTGCGCAAACATAGGTGCCTGCGCGTTTTTCGTCATTCAGCAGGCTGCTGCCGGGACGCTCGGTCGCTTCTTCAAACAGCACCGCATAGCTTGGCTGCGGCAACAATGCGCGCCAATCGGATTTGGATTTTTTCAAAGGGGTCATGGCTAGCGATACCTTTGCTAATGGAATCATTAAAACACCGATGCACAAGCGGCCTATATTGTTCAGCAATCGACGACGGTTCATGATAACTCCAGTTGGCTGAGTTGCCATTTTCAAGCACCTGGTGGCCTATTGTTTGCTGTTCGTTTGCTGTTCGTCGGCGCAAGCGCGCTGTCGCTCAATACGATCCGGAAAACCGGTCTCAGTCGATCGTCGCAATCACCGGCGTATGGTCGGACGGTTGTTCCCACTTGCGCGGCAGTTTGTCGATCACGCATGCGCTGCAGCGTGCGGCCAGCGGCGCCGATAATAAAATATGGTCGATCCGCAGCCCCATATTACGCCGGAATGCCATTTGCCGGTAATCCCACCAGCTGAACAGTTTTTCAGGCTGGTCGAACAGGCGGAACGCATCCGTGAGATTCAATCCGCACAGACGCTGGAATGCGGCGCGCTCCGGTTCCGAAACCAGTACCTGGCCTTGCCATAAAACAGGATCGTGCACATCGCAGTCTGCCGGTGCGATGTTGTAGTCGCCCAGCACCGCCAGATTCGGGTGGGTTTTCAGTTCCGCGGTCAGCCATTCCTGCAGCGCTTCCAGCCATTTCAGCTTGTACTGGTACTTGTCCGAATCGACCGACTGTCCATTCGGCACATACGCGCAAACGACGCGCATGCCTTCTATCGTGGCGGCAATGATGCGCTGCTGCTCGTCCGGGAAAAGCGGGTTGTTTCTGACCACATCCTGTATCGGATGTTTCGACAGGATCGCGACGCCGTTATAGGTTTTCTGGCCGGCAAATGCGACTTGGTAACCGGCAGCTTCAATCCCGGCAGCCGGAAATTTGTCATCGGTGGTCTTGGTCTCCTGCAGGCACAATACATCGACCGGGTTGTCCCCCAGCCACTGCAGCACCTGCGGCAGTCGGACCTTCAGCGAGTTGACATTCCAAGTAGCGAGTTTCATGCCGCTTTCTTACGGTTTTCCGTCTGAGCCCGGTTGATGAGAAAGGTTGTCAATAGCGGCACCGGCCGGCCGGTCGCGCCTTTTGCCGCGCCGCTCTTCCACGCGGTGCCCGCGATGTCCAGATGCGCCCATGTATATTTCCTGGTGAAGCGCTCCAGAAAGCAAGCCGCCGTAATGCTGCCTGCCGGCGGGCCGCCGATATTGGCCATATCGGCGAAGTTGGATTTAAGCTGCTCCTGGTAACTGTCTTCGATCGGCATGCGCCATGCAGTGTCGTTTGCCGTTTTTCCGGCGGCAAGCAATTGCTCGGCAAGTTCGTCATGCGCATCGTCATGCCGGGTGAAGAGGCCGGAGTTATGATGGCCCAGGGCGGTAATGCAGGCGCCGGTCAAGGTCGCGATGTCCACCACTGCGGCCGGTTTGAAGCGTTCGACATAGGTCAGCGCGTCGCATAAAATCAAGCGACCTTCGGCATCGGTATTGAGCACTTCGATGGTCTGTCCCGACATCGAGGTGACGATGTCGCCCGGCTTGGTGGCGCGGCCGGAGGGCATGTTTTCACAGGTCGGGATCACGCCGATCACATTCAGCTTCAGCTTCATCTCGGCAATCGCCCTGAACGTGCCGAGCACCGAAGCGGCGCCGCACATATCGTATTTCATTTCATCCATGCCGGCGCCGGGTTTCAATGAGATTCCGCCGGAATCGAAGGTGATCCCTTTGCCGACCAGTACCGTCGGCGCATCTTTCGCTTTGCCGCCCATGTATTTGAGCACGATGAACTTGGGCGGCTCATCGCTGCCGTTGGTGACCGATAAAAAGCTGCCCATCTTGAGCGCCTGCAGCTGCTTGCGGTCCAGGACGTCGACGTCGAGCGCAAACTCCTTCGCGAGCTTTTTGGCGGTGCCCGCCAGATAACTCGGGGTGCAGACATTGCCCGGCAGGTTGCCCAGATCCTTGGTCAAATCCATGCCGTTGGCCAGCGCGACGCCTTGTCCAACCGCGGTTTTCGCTTCGCCGGCAGCAGCGGACGGGACAGCGAAAGCAACTTTACGCACGCCGGCGGGGGCGGGTTCCTTCTTGCTTTTCAAGTCATCGAAGCGATAGAGGCCGTCGCGCGCGGCAAGCACCGAGTTGCGCAGGGCCCAGGCCATATCGCGTTCCTTGACGTCTTCAAAGGGGAGGGCAACGATCGCATCGCTGGCGCCGAGAGAAGAAAAGACACGTGCGACGGCTTGCACCGCAGATGAAAAATCCTTGCTGCTGATCGGCTCGTCCTTGCCCAGGCCCACCAGCAGTATGCGCTCAGCGGTCACGCCTTGGGCGCCGCGCATCAGCAGCGTGGTGCCGGGTTTTCCGGAAATATCGCCGGACTTGACCGCGGCGGTAATGTCGCCCTTGCGATCCAATGCCTGCGCAGCTTGTGATAATTTCCTGTTCTCGAATACGCCTACCACAATACACCCGGCTTTTACCTGAGCGAGCGTATTTTTTGCATCGAATGTTTTTATGCTAAAGTCCATAGTTACTCCTATAATCTACGCAATTATAATCTCCGAATGATTTTTGAGCGCGCTCTCCAACGCGAATTGATCAGCACCGCCGGCGCCGTTTTCACCACGCTCTTTACTGTTACCATCACTGTGATGTTGATTCGCATCCTGGGTCAGGCGGCGGGCGGCAAGGTGGCGTCGCAGGATGTCGCTGCGCTGATCGGTTTTGCGGCATTGAATTATTTACCGATTCTCCTGATTCTTACCGGTTTCATCTCCGTGCTGCTGGCGGTAACGCGAAGCTATCAGGATTCGGAAATGGTGGTCTGGTTCGCCTCGGGCTTGAGCCTTGCGAAATGGATCAAGCCGGTTTTATCGTTCGGCCTGCCGCTTGTGGTGCTGACGGGACTGTTGAGCTTCATGCTGACACCGTGGGCCAATCAGCAAAGCGACGAATTCAGGCAACGCTTTGCAAAGCGTGAAGACGTGGCGAAGATTTCCCCCGGCAGGTTTCAGGAATCGTCATCGGCCGACCGCATTTTTTTCGTCGAAGGCGTATCCGGCGATGCGGCCAACGTTAAAAACGTTTTCGTCAATACGTCGCAAAATGGACGTACCAGCGTGGTCGTCGCAAAGGAAGGCACGATCGAACTGGACAGCCGGGGCGACAAGTTTCTGGTATTGAAAGACGGGCGCCGCTATGACGGCTCGCCCAGCCAGCCGGATTTCCGGCTGATGGAATTCGAGCGTTACGGCGTACTGGTCTCGCGGCAGTCACAGGGGGCAACCGGGGACACATCGACTCGTTCATTGTCGACCCGCGCTTTGCTCCAGGATAGAAACAGTTTCAACATGGGCGAGCTGCTGTGGCGGACCGCATTGCCATTCATGTGTCTGTTGCTGATGCTGCTCGCCATCCCGTTAGGCTTTGTCAACCCGCGCGGCGGACGATCCGCAAACCTGATGATCGCGCTGTTTCTGTTCGTCGTCTACAGCAATATGATCAGCATATTCCAGGCGGCGGTCGTCCAGCAAAAATTGTCGTTGGCCGTGGCGTGGTGGCCGCTGCACTTACTGGGCTTGATCATGATTGCGGCGCTGTTTTCGTGGCGATTGAAGATAAACAGCCGCTATCATCCGCTTGTTGTCTGGGGCTCGATCAAGCGTGCCCGCCTGGCCAGACGGGCGGCTTCCTGATGAGCTTCGCAAATATCATTGACAGGCCGGCAAAGCTCGGCTCTCATTCGCTGTTGCGCCGGCTGTGGCATGACCATAATGGCGGTCGGCCCTTTGCGGGAACCAAATAGTGAAAGTCTTGCAAAAATACTTTGCCGTTGAAATCATTCGATCGGTATCGTTCGTACTGATCGCATTTCTGGCGCTTTTTGCCTTTTTCGATTTAATGGGCGAACTGCGTTCCGTCGGGCACGGCGGCTATCGGCTCGAACATGCATTCCTGTACGTCCTCATGGGTTTGCCCGGCTACGCCTATGAATTGATGCCGATCGCTGCATTGATCGGCACGATTTACGTATTGGCGCAATTCGCATCGCGGTCGGAATTCACGATCATGCGCATTTCCAGCATGTCCACCTTGATGGCCGGCGCAATGCTGGCGAAGATCGGCGTGGTATTTGCGGTTACCACATTTTTATTTGGCGAATTCATTTCGCCCAAAGCGAGCGAGCTGGCTGAAAAACTGAAACTGAGGGTGCAGGGAGCGTCGATTTCCCAGGAATTCCGTACTGGTTTGTGGGCCAAGGATGTCATCAGAGAAAACGGCGTCACCGGCACCGTCATCGGTTCGCGTTTTCTGAATGTGCGCGAAGTACGTCCGGATGGACAATTGCAGGGCGTGAAAGTGTACGAGTTCGATCGGGATTTTCGCATGACCAGTACCATCACGGCGGATCATGCCAGCTATCAGGGAGCCAATGTCTGGCGATTGGCCGATGTGCTGGAAACCCGCTTTTCAGCCGCGGTCGGCGGCCAATCGAGGGCTGTTCCGGATCTTACCGCCGCCATTTCGACCAGAAAAATGGCGACCCAGAATCTGGTATCCGAAATCACGCCTGAAATCCTTGCGGTACTGTTTGCCGACCCGGACCGGATGTCGGCACTGGACCTGTCGGCTTACGCCAAACACCTGGAAGAAAACAAGCAACGCGCCGAACGCTATGAGATTGCGTTCTGGAAGAAACTTATTTACCCGTTTGCGGTATTCGTGATGATGGCTCTCGCGCTGCCTTTTGCCTACCTGCATTTTCGTGCCGGCGGCGTGAGCCTGAAAATTTTTATGGGTATCATGATAGGTGTCAGTTTCCAGCTGCTGAATAGTCTTTTCTCGCATCTGGGATTATTGAATACCTGGCCGCCATTTGCGACGGCGATCCTGCCGAGCGCCTTGTTTCTGCTGGCGGCAATCGTGGCGCTTTGGCGGGTCGAGAGGCATTAGCATGAAACGCCGCGCTTTAATTCTGTTTGCGCACGGCGCCCGCGAACCGAGCTGGGCTGCTCCGTTTGAGCGGCTGCAACAGCTTGCGCAGGCTCAGTTGCCCGATGTCGTGGTGTCGCTCGCGTTTCTGGAGCTGATGACGCCCCGGTTGCCCGAACTGGTTCCGACGCTGATCGGGATGGGGTGCGATGACATGACTGTCGTGCCGGTATTCCTGGGGCAGGGTGGGCATGTTCTGCGCGACTTGCCGCTGATAATCGACCAATTGCGCAAAGACCATCCGCAGCTGACAATCAGGGTTGCCGATGCGGCGGGAGAAAATCCGGAGGTATTGAACGCGATTACGCGTTATTGCATCGGAGCCCTGGGCTAGTCCTGAGGCGAATCAATCCCCGCATTCGTGCAGGCCGGTCGGCTGTAGCGTTGGCCTTGCATTCCCTTCAGTCACATCCCCTGCGGTCAGCTGTGCACTTCCGTTGGTCGGCTGTGCATTTCCTGTGGTCACACTCCCTACCGTCGGTGGGTGTTGCGGTGTCAGGGTCGGCTCGCTCGTCATTGTGCGCGGCGCCAGTGCGTCTCCTATCATCATCAGCACCGGCCCGGTGCATTGGGCCAGGCCCTGTTCCAATTCGCTTAGCCGCAGATGCAGGATGCGCTCGTTTTCAAGACTGCAGTTTTCCACTACTACTACCGGCGTGTCGGAAGAACGGCCTTGGGCCAGCAATCTTTGCGCCGTCTTGATCGCTTCCTTGCCGCCCATATACTGCACCAGCGTATCGCAATCGGGCAGCGTCGCCTGATCCGGGTGGTTGGGCGCGGTGCTTGAAGTGAAAAGTGCGACGCTGCGGGCAATGCCGCGTTTGGTCAACGGCTGCCTGGCCGATGCAGCGGCGGCAAGAGCGGCGGTGATGCCCGGCACGATTTCAACCTCGATGCCTTCTGTTTCGAGCGCTCGCAACTCTTCGTCGGCGCGTCCGAACAACATCGGGTCGCCGCCCTTTAGCCGTACCACCAGCTGGTATTTTTTCGCGCAATCGACGAGTAGCCGGTTAATGAGAGTTTGCGCGGTCGAACGCTGTCCGGAGCGTTTGCCGACAAAAATTTTGACGGCTTGCGGGCACAGCTGCAGCAACTCCTCGGTGACCAGCGCATCGTGCAGCACGACCTCGGCTTGCGCCAGAATGCGGGCTCCCCGCACCGTGATGAGGTCGGCGGCGCCCGGCCCTGCGCCGATCAGGTAGACCTTGCCGTGGTTATCCGTTTTCCGCCCGGCGTGTCGTGACGACATGGTCCTTGTCAATCTGGCTCAACTGAGCCGTATCATTCCTGCGGCGACGGTCTGATGCGTTACCTCGTCGATCAGGATGAAGGAACCGGTCGAACGGATCGCGTCATACGAATCGGCAGCCAGCGGCTGCTGCACGTTAAGCGTGATGCTGCCAATGCCATTCAACTTCAACGCATCCGCCGGACGTTTTTCTTGTGTGTTGATGTCAAGCAGCGTGTCAATCCTGGTCACGCGGGCAGCCACTTGTCTTGTAGTGTGCTTCAACCAGTACTTGCGGCGCAAATCGAGCGGCTCTTCCGACAGCCAGCAGACATCGGCAATCACGGTTTTAAGCAGCGTGGCCGGACGCTCGGCGGCGGCCAGCATGTCGCCGCGCGAAATATCGAGATATTCGTTGAGCAGCAGCGTCACCGACTGACCGACCACGGCCGATTCGAGCGAGCCGTCGAGTGTCACGATGTCCTTGACCGTCGCGCTCTGGCCGCCTGGCTGTACCACCAGCCTGTCGCCTATGCGGACTTTGCCCGCTTCGATGCGTCCCATGTAGCCGCGGAAGTCGTTGGCTTCATGTCCCTTGTGGCGAGCGACCAGTTGTACCGGAAAGCGGAATGGCTCGTCGTGCGATTCGTCATGGACGGGCAGCGATTCCAGCAACTCGATCAGCGTCGGTCCCTGATACCACGGCATCTTGTCGCTGGCGGCCACCACGTTATCGCCGGCCAGCGCAGACAACGGGATCGGGCGTATATGTTTCAGTCCGAGGCGTTCTGCAAATTTCCGATATGCGTCGACGATGCGGTCGTAAACCGCCTGGTCATAACTGACCAGGTCCATCTTGTTGACCGCGACCACCACGTGTTCGATTTGCAGCAAGTGCGCGATCGAGGAGTGGCGTTTGGTCTGTATCAGCAGTTCAACGCTGCCGTCCTCGCCCAGTTTCACTTTGGACACGTCGATCAAAATGATCACCGCATCGGCGGTCGACGCGCCCGTCACCATATTGCGGGTGTACTGCTCATGGCCGGGCGTATCGGCGATGATGAATTTTCGTTTTGGCGTGGCGAAGTATCGGTAGGCCACATCGATCGTGATGCCTTGCTCGCGCTCGGCTTCGAGGCCATCGGTCAACAGCGACAAGTCGATCGTGTTGCCTACGGTGCGCTTGTGCTTGGCGCGTGAAATGGCATCCAGCTGGTCGGCGAAGATGCTTTTGCTGTCGAACAGCAGGCGGCCGATCAGCGTGCTCTTGCCGTCGTCGACCGAACCGGCTGTGATAAATCGCAGCAAGCCGCGTTCTGCCGGCTTTCCGGCGGGGGCGGCTTTAAACAATCCCTTGTCAGCAACCACGGCGTTCATCAGAAATATCCCTCTTTTTTGCGTTTTTCCATCGATGCTTCCGAGGTCTGATCGTCCATGCGGGTCGCGCCGCGTTCGGTGATTTGCGTCACGGCGGTTTCGGCGATGATGGCGTCGACCGTGGCTGCGTCCGATGCGACCGGGCAGGTGCAGGAAATATCGCCGACGGTACGGAAACGCACGGTACGCGTCTCGACAGTTTCACCGTCTCTAGCCGGAGTCAAATCGGTCAGCGGCACCAGCAGGCCATTGCGTGGAATCACCTGGCGCTGATGCGCGAAATAAATCGGCGGCAGTTCAAGCTTTTCACGTGCGATGTATTGCCACACATCGAGTTCGGTCCAGTTCGATATCGGGAATATGCGCATGTTTTCACCCGGATGCACGCGAGTGTTATATAAATCCCACAGTTCCGGGCGTTGCGCTTTCGGATTCCACTGGCCGAACTCGTCGCGGAAGGAAAAGATCCGTTCCTTGGCGCGGGCCTTTTCTTCATCGCGGCGGGCGCCGCCGATGCAGGCATCGAACTTGTGCTCGGCGATGGTTTCCAGCAGCGTTACCGCCTGCGCCGCGTTGCGGGAATCGGTCTGCGGATTGCGCAGGCGCACGGTGCCGCGCCTGATCGAATCTTCGACCGAGCCGACAATCAGCCGCTCGCCCAATTCCGCGACACGCTTGTCGCGGAATGCGATGACTTCCTCGAAGTTATGTCCGGTATCGATATGCACCAGCGGAAACGGGAAACTGCCGGGGCGGAACGCCTTTTCCGCAATGCGCAGCAATACGACCGAGTCCTTGCCGCCGGAGAAAAGCAGCGCCGGGTTGCTGCACTCGGCTGCGACTTCGCGCATGATGTGGATCGCTTCCGATTCGAGCCAGTCCAGATGGCGTTTGTTGATCGAACCTTCGGCTGTATCCAGAAGTAGTTTTTCGACTGGTTTATTCATGATTTCTTCACGCAGATGTTGGCTGTGCTGCTGGTTTGATTCGGATCAGTTTGCCGTCGACGACATGCAGGCCGCATTCTTTCGATTCCGGGTTTTCCCACCACCAGCGGCCGGCGCGTATATCTTCGCCGGGCTGCACCGCGCGGGTGCAGGGCTCGCAGCCGATCGACGGATAGCCTTTGTCATGCAAAGGGTTATATGGCACGTTGTTGGCACGGATGTACTGCCAGACATCCTGTTCCGACCAGTCGGCCAGCGGATTGAATTTGGTCATGCCATGCGCGTCATCCTGCTCCTGTACATCGAGCGCCGTGCGGGTGGCCGACTGTGCGCGGCGCTGGCCGGTGATCCAGGCGTTGTTGCCGGCCAGCGCGCGATTCAACGGTTCGACCTTGCGGATCCGGCAGCATTCCTTGCGCA
The DNA here is from genome assembly GCA_035995725.1 of Burkholderiaceae bacterium. Lineage (GTDB taxonomy): Bacteria > Pseudomonadota > Gammaproteobacteria > Burkholderiales > Burkholderiaceae_D > JAQGLW01. Next base: position 10,117 of record DASYKE010000075.1, read on the forward strand.
TCTCGACGCTGTCGTAAAATGCATTCAAGCCGTTTTGCCGCACATACGATTCCACCGCCGCCGGCTCGGGCCGATACGGCGTTACATCGTAGCCGTAGGTTTGCCTGATGCGATCGAGCATGTCGATGGTTTCCGCATGCAGCCGGCCTGTTTCAAGCGTGAAAATACGGATCGGCAGCTTGCCGCGCAGGATCATGTCGGTCAGTACCATGTCTTCCGCCGCCAGGCTCGATGCGAATACCGCAGGCGAAAAATCGCCGGCAATTCTTGCAAGCGTTGCCTGGGTTGCCGCAACCAGTCCGGTATAGTCTTCTGTTTTCACTTCTGTGCTGCCTTTTGATCGCGATTGACGCGGCGGAACAATGGCGTCTTTTGATCCCAAGATGTTTGATATGTCTCGGAAAAATCGGTCAGGCCTTTCAGCGCATCACGAATGTTGCGGTCCGGACGCGTTGCGAACGCATTGAAGCCGACGCGCTGCATGTAGAACAACTGGTCGCGCAGCACGTCGCCGATCGCGCGCAGTTCGCCGGTAAAGCCCAGCCGTGCACGCAGGTTGTAGGCAATCGAATAGCCGCGGCCGTCGGCGAATTTCGGGAAATCGACGGCGATCACCGGAAATGCCGAGATATCGTCCTTCAATGCTTCGGGACGTTCGTCGCTGGCGATCCAGACGCCGACATCGGTACGCTGTTGCAACGTCGCGCGCTGCGCTTGCCAGACGGTCAGCGGCACGATGACTTTGCCGGCGGGAACTGCGAACCCTTCCGGCGTGTCGCCTTCGTTCAGGCGCAGCACGGTCCAGTCATCGGCAACCACTGTTCTGTCTTTGATGATTTCACGCATAAGCATCTTCCCCGGCATTGAGTTTTTCCTTGATCGGCGTCGCATACACATGTTCCTTGAACGGCGCTACACCGATCCGGCGTGCGGTGTCGATGAAACGTTCGTCTTCAGTCCGCTCGCGCACATAAACCTGCAGCAATCGGTCGACTACCGCCGGCATCTGATGGGCCGAAAAAGATGGGCCGATGATCTTGCCGATTGAGCTCTCGTTGCCCTGCGCGCCGCCGATCGACACCTGGTACCATTCGGCGCCGTCCTTGTCGACACCCAGAATGCCGATGTTGCCGACATGGTGATGGCCGCAGGCGTTGATGCAACCGGAGATATTCAATTCAATCTCGCCGATGTCGTGCTGAAAGTCGAGGTTATCGAAACGCTCCGCGATCGCTGCCGCGATCGGGATCGATTTTGCATTGGCCAGCGAGCAGAAATCGCCGCCGGGGCAGCAGACGATGTCGGTCAGCAGGCCAATGTTGGGCGTCGCCAGGCCCTGCGCCTTGGCTTCCTGCCACAGCGCGAGCAGGTCCGACTGCCTGACGTCGGCCAGCACCAGGTTCTGTTCATGCGTGACGCGCAATTCGCCGAAGCTGTAGCGGTCTGCCAGATCGGCAATGAAATCCATCTGTTCCGCAGTGGCATCGCCCGGCGGCACGCCGGTTTTCTTCAGTGACAGCACCACAATCGCGTAGCCCGGCACCTTGTGCGGTTTCACATTGCGCTTCAACCAGTTGCCGAATGCCTTGCTTTCGGTTTTTTGCTGCTCCAGCGCCGCATCGGCGGATGCAAGCGTTTCGTATGCCGGCGGCGTGAAATAGGCGGCAATGCGATTGAATTCCTCGACGGTCAAGGTGCTGGGACTATCCTTCAGGTCGACCCATTCCGCTTCGACCTGGCGTGCGAATTCTTCCGCTCCGATAGCCTTGACCAGGATCTTGATGCGCGCCTTGTATATGTTGTCGCGGCGGCCGTACTGGTTATAGACGCGCATGATCGCTTCGGTGTAAGTCAGCATGTGCTGCCACGGCAGGAAGTCGCGGATCACGCTGCCGAGTATCGGCGTGCGGCCCATGCCGCCGCCGACCATCACGCGAAAGCCGATTTCGCCTTGTGCATTGCGCACCACGGTCAAGCCGATATCATGTACCGCCGTGGCGGCGCGGTCTTCTTCCGCGGCGTTGAATGCGATCTTGAACTTGCGCGGCAGATAGGCGAATTCCGGATGGAAGGTGCTCCATTGGCGCATGATTTCGGCATACGGACGCGGATCGACGAGTTCGTCGGCTGCGACGCCGCAATATTCGTCCGACGTAATATTGCGGATGCAGTTGCCGGATGTCTGGATTGCGTGCATTTCGACCGATGCCAGATGCTGGAGAATATCCGGTGTCTGTTCCAGCTTGATCCAGTTGAATTGAATATTCTGGCGCGTCGTGAAATGGCCATAGCCGCGGTCGTAGTTGCGCGCGATATGCGCAAACATCCGGATCTGCTTCGATGACAGCAAGCCGTAAGGCACGGCGATGCGCAGCATGTACGCATGGCGCTGCAGGTACAGGCCGTTCTGAAGGCGCAATGGGCGGAATTCGTCTTCGGTCAGCTCATCCGCCAAGCGGCGGCGGACCTGGTCGCGATACTGCGCAATGCGTTCCTTGACTATCTGGTGGTCATATTGATCGTAGCGATACATCGTTCAATCCTTAAATAGAGCGCCATATTTGACCCGGCACGATTAAGTCTTCATTTAATCATGCCCTGTTTTTCCTTGCAGGAAGGCAACCGTCTGCAAGGAAGGGGGAAATTATGGCGAAGGAAGTAGCGCCTTGCAAGGTGGTACTTCCTTCGGCAGCTCCCGGCGCAAAGCCGGAAATCCCATAAGAAAGAGTCATTTCGTCTCGCGCAAACCAACATGAATCGTAATAAACTTGCCTTATATTCCAAACTACAGAGTATTTATTTGCTTATATGCTTATTTGGCATATGAAAATACATCTTACAATTAAGCAAAACTCCAGGGAAAACCATGAATCTGCATCAACTTCGGTTCGTCCGCGAAGCGGTCCGGCAAAATTACAATCTGACCGAAGCCGCCAAGGCGCTTTTCACTTCGCAGCCCGGTGTATCGAAGGCGATCATCGAGCTGGAAGAAGAGCTCGGAGTGGATATCTTCGCGCGTCACGGCAAGCGGATTCGCGGCTTGACCGAACCGGGACGAGCGATATTGAAGTCGGTCGAACTGATTATGCAGGAAATAGAAGATTTGAAGCGGATCGGCAAGGAATTTGCGGCACAGGATAGTGGCAGTTTCACGATAGCAACTACACATACTCAGGCCCGTTATTCGCTACCGAAAATAGTGCAGGCTTTTACACAGAAATTTCCGAAGGTGCGGCTTTCGTTGCTTCAAGGGAATCCAAAGCAAGTTGCCGAAATGGTATTGAAAGATCAGGCTGACCTTGCCATTGCGACGGAATCGATCGCCGGGATTGACGGCTTGGTTTCGTTGCCATGTTACCAATGGGAACATCTGGTGGTGGTGCCGCCCGAGCACCCGCTATTGAAATCGAAATCGCTTACCCTGGAAGAAATTGCCGGTTATCCGCTTATTACCTATGACGCCGCATTCGCTGGGCGCGGCAAGATCGATCATGCATTTTCGTTGCGCGGCCTGAAACCCGACGTGCTGCTCGAAGCGATCGATGCCGATGTCATCAAAACCTATGTCGAGCTTGGCATGGGCGTCGGCGTCATCGCCGGCATGGCGTTCGATGCCGAACGCGACAAGAATCTGCGCGCGATATCGGTTGGCCACCTGTTCGGTACCAATGTTTCGCGTGTGGCGCTCAAGCAGGGCGCTTACCTGCGCAGCTATGTATACACCTTCATTGAATTGTTGACGCCGACCTTGAACCGCAAGCTGATCGACCAGGTCCTGAGCGGCGAAAAGGATATGTACGAATTATGAAGCCGCCAGGCGAATGGCTGTGGCGGAATCGGATCGATATTGTTCATTTATCGGCGTCGTTCATCGAACACAGGTTTCACTGAAGCATCGCCGATATTCTGGAACTGCAACTACAACTACCATGAACCAAGACCCTGGCGACCTGACCGCTTATTACACCGCGCGTGCCGGTACATATGAACAGGAAGTGTACGGCAGACCCGAGCGGCAGGCGGATTTGGCTGTTTTGAAGGAGCGGGTGCGCGAAGCGGTGCACGGTCAGCGTGTACTCGAAATCGCATGCGGCACCGGTTACTGGACCGGGTTGCTGGCGCAGTCGGCTGCAGCGGTGCTGGCGACCGAAATCAATCCGGCAATGATCGAAGTCGCGCAAGCCAAGGCTTTGCCTGCCGACAAGGTAGGATTTGCCTTGGCCAATGCATTTGATTTGCAGATAGAAGAGGGCGCATTCCCGGTGTGCTTTGCCGCCTTCTGGTGGTCCCATGTGCAGCGGCAGGATCAGGCGGGCTTTCTCGCGCGGCTGCGCTCAAAGCTGGGCAAGGATACTCTTCTGATTTTGATGGACGACGTATACGTCGAGGCCGGCAATGAGCCGATTGCGCGCACTGATCTCGAAGGCAATACTTACCAGATCCACACGCTTGCGAGCGGCAGGCGCCACGAAGTGCTGAAGAATTTTCCAACCGACAGTGCGTTACGGAAGAAAATGGGGCCGCACGTCAAGGATATCCGGATTGCGCGGTTGGAGCATTACTGGATGCTGACCGGGCGGCTTAAATAACCGTAGGCGCTACATGCAAATATCGAGATTTTGCTGCGTAAGCATATAGAGGCTTCTTTTTCCGCCTGGTACACCGCTTTCGCGGCAGCGTTCCAAGCGGGGGCAGGTCAAAATAGGCCGTGTTCGAATTGCATGGCCTTGAAATTCTGACAGAATCAGTGATCAGTGCTGCTGTTCAGCGACATAGATTTCCACGCGCCGGTTTCTGGCTCGCCCTGTATCGTTATCGTTCGACGCAACCGGTTCATGCTCGCCGCGGCCGTCAATATTAAAACGTCCCGATGCAATGCCTTTGTTGACCAGATAGTTGCGTGTGTGTGCTGCGCGATCCACCGACAGCTGGTTATTGCGCGTGTCGCTGCCGACGCTATCGGTGTGGCCGGTGATGGTCACGACGGTTGCCTGATTTTCGACCAGGCTGGTTGCGAATTTATCGAGGATCGGGCGGAAGTTCGACTTGATATCAGAACGGTTGGTATCAAAGGAAATGTCGCTTGGAATATTCAGTTTCAGCCGGTTATCCGGCGTCTGGCTGACCTGCACACCGGTTCCCTGCGTCGCTTGTTCCATTGCGCGCTTCTGGTTTTCCATTCTGCTGGACCAGATATTGCCCACCAGTGCACCGGCTGCGCCTCCGATGACGGCGCCGGCTGCCGTACGTTTGCCGCCACCATGGGAAGTGGATGCGCCGAGGATCGCCCCAAGCCCGGCACCTATACCCGCGCCGGTTACCGTTCCGCGCTGGGTTGGCGACATATCGGCACAGCCTGCGATTGCCACTACGGCTGCAAATGAGCCTATTATCAATTGACGCATGGGAAATCTCCTTTGTTGTTCAAGAACGACTCTTTGATACAAAGAGCAAATAAAAGCGGGAATGCTGCAGAGCCGAATAACCGGAGCCCACGCAGGTCAGCGGGCAACTTTCTGTATGTCGAGCGGCAGTCCGGTCACTGCCGATACAATGCCTCCCGGATGCGCTAAATATCAAAAGGAAGTCTTCCGCCAATGGCTTCGAGCAGGACAGCTGCAACGGCAGCCACGAGCGGAATATGAACCAGGCTCCCTGCGGAGAAATCCTGTCGAAGCCTTAAAAAATCAAATCGGACGGATCGCGCCGTCGACGATTTTGACGCGATCTCCCGCGCGCCACGACGTCGCATTCGCTTCGCGTATCACGCGGCGCGAACCGTCATTCATGCGTACGGTGATGTCGTAGCTTTTGGTCGATTTCGCCTGTTTCTCGATTTGGTTGCCGGCCACTGCGCCGCCGACTGCACCGACTACCGTCATCGCATCCTTGCCACGGCCGCCGCCGACCTGATGGCCGAGCAGACCGCCGACCACGGCACCGCCGACTGCGCCAAGGCCGCTGCCTTCGCCGCGCACAATAATCTCATCGGTTGATTCGATCACACCGCATATGGTGCATGTCGCTTTGGCGGGAGCGGCGTTGGCAACATGTACCGGCGCCGAATGCGCCGGTGCGGATTTGTGCGGTTTCGCGGCGTCCGGAGCGGCGGCGCCGGACAGCACTTGATCCGGCTTGGCTGCGGTTATGCTGGCAGCGGGATGGCTGTTGGAAGTTGGAATCCAGTCCATGATGGCTGCAATACCCACGGCGCAAAACAGGATTACTGCGATGCCTGCGACCAGCAGCAGCGGGTGAACGGAAGTTTTGGTTTGGCCGGTTTGTGTAGTCATTAAAAGCTTTCTTGATTGTAATGTTTCAAATTATTTGGTAATTGTCCGCTTCGGGAATGGCCGCGTTCTGTGCGCCAGCGTACGTACGATGAGGTTTTTTTGACCCCGATTCTTTGTTCATTCCCAAACGAACGGTGAATAATAGCTCTGCATATGTTGCCGTACAGAACTAATCTTATTTATAGCGTAAAAGTCGCTGGGTGGCGAGATTTTTATAAGCGCTGCCGTCGCAAAGAGGCATTTTTTCAACGCGCGTCATCATAAAAGCGGTCAACGGAAATCAGCTATAAGGGGCTAACGAAGTCGCCTTTGCCAATTGCAGAATCACAGGTGCGAAATGCGATTTGTTAAAAGAAAATCCGGAAGACGTCTGCGCCGAAGACGCCAAGGCAGCAAAAAAGTACTAGGTTACAAGCCGGCGCCGAAGTTGACAAGAACGCAACAGAAGCGCGGATCGGTGCGCGTGAGGGCAGAACAAGGTTGCAATAAAGAAATATAATACGTTGTCCGGCATTGTCAAAAACAGTTGCGCGTCGACAGTGATCCCGGCGCAGTCACAGTATCCCGTTCAGCACCCGTTGCTACGGAGATTATTCAGA
>DASYKE010000076.1:0-16324 GCA_035995725.1 Burkholderiaceae bacterium
GCGCGCCGGAGACCCCGGTACGGAAACGCATTCTCCACCGCGAGCCATTCGGTCAATCAGGAATGGTGACAATGTTATTGGCAAATGTGATCCGGTCATTGGCAACGGGAGCTTGCCTGATCGGCGGCAAATTGGCAGCGCTGAGTGCCGCCAGCCATTGGTTACCGGACTACGCCAGTGTAATTGGTGATTGGGAATTCCGATCGATGCAGTTGCTTTGTTCCGGATGCATAGCCGCCGTCGAGGCAAGCGTAACGTGCCAGCGCCAGCTTGCAGCCCGAATTGCATTACCGGCCCGTCTCCGGTTCTATACTGGGCTTGGGCAACAGTAGCCACATCATTCCGCGCTGTTTCATCTTGCCCGCTTTCTGGCCGGCCTGCGCGCCAAAGCCCCAAAAATAATCGGCCCGCACCGGACTTCTGATTGCACCGCCGGTATCTTGCGCGAACATCAGGCGTTGCAGCGCGATGTCGCTGTTGGGTTGGGTCGTTGCAAGGAACACCGGTACACCCAACGGCACGAATTGCGTATCGACCGCGATCGAGCGCTGCGGCGTCAGCGGCACGCCGAGCGCGCCTTTCGGCCCTGCGTTCGGATCGGCCAGCTTCTCTTCCTTGAAAAACACATAGCTTGGATTTGCGTTCAGCAATTCCTGCTGGCGCGACGGATGCGCGAGAAACCAGGCCTTGATGCTTTGCGCTGATGCCTGGTCGAGCGTCAGTTCGCCCTTGTCGACCAGATAGCGGCCGATCGATTTATAGGGATGTCCGTTTTGGTCCGCGTAGGCGACGCGCACCGTTTCCTTGGTGTCGGCCAGCCGCACGCGACCGGAGCCTTGCACCTGCAGGAAAAAAGCTTCAATCGGGTCATCTACCCACAACAATTCCTTGCCTGCCAGCGTGTTCGACTGCGCCATTTCGGCACGTGAAAAATAAGGCACTATCTTGTTTCCATCCAGCCGCCCGCGCAGACGCATGCCTTTCAATTCCGGATACACGCTGGACAGATCGATCGTCAGCATGTCCTCCGGCGCACGGTACAGGGGAGTCTGATAAGGACCGTACCGTTTGCGCGCACCGCGCAGCAGCGGCTCATAATAGCCGGTCACCAAGCCGCTGGTGGATCCGTCCGGATTGAATACCTGGTAAGGCACAAGGAATGCCTCGAAAAAAGCACGTATCGCCTTCGCATCGCCTGCATCGACCTCGTGCGCGATCGTACAAGGCACTTGCCAATCCGTCTTTTTGATCAGCACATCGCAAGAGGCCAGGAAGGCCGGCCATGCTTCGCGCAAATCATCCTTATCCCAGCCCGGCAATGCCTTGTAAGTGGTGGCTTGCAGCAGTTCGGCCGGCTTGGAAATCGGAGGCAACGGCGTCGAAGGAACCGATATCTGAACCGGAGGCGCCGGCTCAGGCGTTATCGTAGTGCAGGCAACCATGCCGAATGCAACGGATATTGCGGATACGAGTAGACTTGTGCGGATAGATAACATTTAAGATGAATGATTATGTGGCTATTATTTCTTGAGGCCGGTGTGGCTCTGTTCCTGCTGCTCTTTATCGTTTGGTGGACCATGTTCTCGGGCAAAAAGCCAGATCATTCGGCCCGACAAAAATCATTGCCGCCCGAAGACGATGCACCGCGCTGAGATGGATTGTGCAATCAGTGCAGCGTGCGTGGCAATGACAGGACGAATTCCGGTATTTTCGCCTCAAATTGCTCTCCGTCCTCGGCGACGCAGAAATATTCTCCGTGCATGGAACCTTGCGGAGTTGCCAATGAGGTTCCGCTGGTATATTCGAATTGCTCACCCGGTTTCAGCAGCGGCTGATGCCCGACCACACCCAGGCCACGCACTTCCTCCACGTGGTTATTGGCGTCTGTAATGACCCAATGGCGTGAAATCAGCTGCGCAGCAACCTGGCCGGTATTCTTGATCGTGATCGCATAAGCGAATACATAAGTGGAGCGATCGGGATCTGATTGATTTTCCAGATATTGGGTTTTGACTGATACGGTCAATTCATAGGCGGCCATGTAATTCCTTCTAAATCTTATTGTTATCAAAAACGCACTGGCGTGCGATTATGTCAAGTGTCTGATTGCACACGAAATTCTGCAAAGGCGCAAGGGCTTACTGAGGTAGGGCAGAGTAAAATAGCCCATCTTTTTCAAAATTACTGCCATGCCAACCTATCGCATTGCTCCCAGCATCCTGTCAGCCGATTTTGCCCGCCTGGGTGAAGAAGTGCGCAATGTCGTTGCCGCCGGCGCCGACATTGTCCATTTCGACGTGATGGATAACCATTATGTTCCCAACCTGACGATCGGGCCGCTGGTCTGTGAAGCGATCAGGCCTCATGTGCAGGTGCCGATCGATGTGCATTTGATGGTCAAGCCGGTCGATCGCATCGTGCCCGATTTTGCCAGGGCAGGCGCGAATATCATCAGTTTTCACCCGGAAGCGTCGGAGCATGTGGACCGCACGCTGCAATTGATTCGCGACAATGGCTGCAAAGCCGGTCTGGTATTCAATCCCGCCACGCCGCTGCATTATCTGGAGCATGTGATGGACAAGCTCGATCTGATTTTGATCATGTCGGTCAATCCCGGCTTCGGCGGCCAGTCCTTTATCCAGGAAGCGCTGAAAAAAATCTCTATCGTACGCAAGCTGATCAATCAATCGGGCCGCGACATCATGCTCGAAGTCGATGGCGGCATCAAAGTCGAAAATATTGCACAGGCAGCGCGGGCAGGCGCCGATACGTTTGTGGCAGGATCGGCAATATTCGGCAAGAGCAATTACAAGGCAGTGATCGATGCGATGCGCAGCGAATTGGCGAAATCATGAATGCACCGGAACGCATGATATTGACTGGCATTCGCGCAGTCATCGTCGATCTTGACGGCACGATGCTCCATACGGCGCCGGATTTCCATGTGGCAGTGAACCGGATGCGCGCTGAACTGGATCTGGCGCCGCTTTCCATGGAAACCATCATCCGCTTCGTGGGCAAAGGGACCGAAAACCTGGTCCGATCCGTACTTGCCGTCGATCTGGCGACCGGGCAAGCCGAGCAGCACTTTGCTCAGGCGCTGGCATCGTATGAACGCCATTACCTTGCGATCAACGGCGATTACGCGATCCTCTATCCTGGCGTGCACGAAGGGCTGCAGCAGATGCAGGCCCAAGGGTTGCGGCTGGCCTGCGTGACCAACAAGCCGATTGCATTCGCCACGGCGCTGATGCAAAACAAGGGATTGCACCGATATTTCGAAATAATCTACGGCGGAGATTCTTTGCCGAAAAAGAAACCCGATCCGTACCCGCTATTGCAGGTATGCGCTGATTTTTCTCTGCCACCACATCAGGTGCTCGCGATCGGCGATTCATCGAATGACGCGCAGGCGGCACGGGCGGCCGGCTGTTGGGTATTGACCGTACCGTACGGCTACAACCATGGGCAGTCTATACAAGAAGTCGATTCCGATGGTATAGTTCCAACGCTGCTGGATGCAGCGCATCTCATTTCGGCATAATCCGCAACCATCATGTTTCTCGATAAAAAACGTACCGTGACATCCTTAGCCGCCCTTGAGGCCTGGCTATGGCGACGCTGGCACTCCCGGGTTGAGTAATACCCCGATTGGTGGCTGATCGCCTGTAAGGGATCGGCAACGTTTTTAGACCCACCCGCCGCTCGTTCCAACATGGCGGCCCGGAGAGAAACATGACTGAACTTGAATTCAAATCGCTGGCCGCGCAAGGCTACAACCGCATTCCCCTGATCGTCGAAGCAATCGCCGATCTGGAAACGCCGCTCTCGCTGTATCTGAAGCTGGCCCAGACCCAACATGCCGGCAAGAATACATTTCTGCTCGAATCGGTGGTGGGCGGCGAGCGCTTCGGCCGCTATTCGTTCATCGGCTTGCCCGCGACCACCCTGATGCGCAGCTTCGGCAACATGACTGAAGTCGTTAAAAACGACGTCGTGACCGAAACAGTGGAAGGCAATCCGCTCGATTTCATTGCAGAATTCCAATCGCGCTACCGGGTCGCGCTACGTCCCGGCATGCCGCGCTTCTGCGGCGGATTAGCCGGTTATTTCGGCTACGACACAGTGCGTCATATCGAAAAGCGGTTGGCGCATTCGGTTCCGAAAGACGATCTGGGTTTGCCTGATATTCAACTGCTGGTCACCGAAGAATTGGCGGTGATCGACAATCTGTCGGGCAAACTGTATCTGATCGTCTATGCCGATCCGACCCAGCCGGAAGCCTACTCGAAGGGACGCCAACGACTGAAAGACTTGCGCGCGATGCTGCGCCGCGCAGTCGACGCACCGGTCACCTCGGCGTCGGTACGTACCGATACCGTCCGTGAGTTCGCCAGGGAAGATTATCTGAAAGCGGTGGCCAAGGCCAAGGAATACATCATGGCCGGCGACCTGATGCAGGTGCAAATCGGTCAGCGCATCAAGAAGCCGTATGTCGATTCGCCGCTATCGCTGTATCGCGCGCTGCGTTCGCTGAATCCGTCGCCGTACATGTATTTCTATAACTTCGGCGATATGCACATTGTCGGCGCATCGCCGGAGATCCTGGTGCGCAACGAGAGCATCGGCAACGGCGGGAAAAAAGTGACGATTCGTCCGCTGGCAGGCACCCGTCCGCGCGGTTCGACGCCGGAGCGGGATGCGGACCTGGCCAAGGAGCTGCTGGCCGATCCCAAGGAAATTGCAGAACATGTAATGCTGATCGACCTTGCGCGCAACGACATCGGCCGCATTGCCCAGACCGGCAGCGTCAAGGTCACCGACAAGTTCGTGATCGAAAAATATTCGCATGTACAGCACATCGTTTCCAATGTCGAAGGATCGCTCAAGCCGAACCTGTCGAACCTGGATGTGCTCAAGGCGACCTTCCCCGCCGGCACACTGTCCGGCGCGCCGAAGGTGCGCGCAATGGAAATCATCGATGAACTGGAACTGACCAAACGCGGCATCTATGGCGGCGCATGCGGCTACCTGTCGTTCGGCGGAGAAATGGATCTCGCCATTGCGATCCGTACCGGGGTAATCAAGGATGGCATGCTTTACGTACAGGCGGCAGCCGGCATCGTGGCCGACTCAGTCCCGCAGATGGAATGGCAGGAAACCGAGAACAAGGCGCGCGCCGTATTGCGCGCGGCAGAGCAGGTGCAGGACGGCCTGGACGGGGAGATCTGACATGCTGCTGATGATCGACAACTACGACTCGTTCACCTACAACCTGGTCCAGTATTTCGGCGAACTGGGCGAGGAGGTGCGCACTTTCCGCAACGATGAAATCACGCTGCATGAGATAGCGGCGCTGCAGCCGGACCGCATCTGCATATCGCCCGGCCCGTGTACGCCGCATGAAGCCGGTATCTCGGTACCCTTGCTGCAAAAATTTGCGGGGCAAATTCCTATCCTCGGCGTATGCCTCGGCCATCAAAGCATCGGCGCTGCATTCGGCGGCAAGGTGGTGCGTTCCCGGCAGGTCATGCACGGCAAGACTTCGGTGATCGAGCACACCGGCGTCGGGGTATTCCGGGATTTGCCCAGTCCGTACACCGTCATCCGCTATCATTCGCTGGCGATAGAACGCGCGTCGCTGCCCGATTGCCTTGAAGCCACCGCATGGACCGACGATGGCGAAATCATGGGAGTGCGGCACAAGGACTTCGATGTCCAGGGCGTGCAATTCCATCCCGAATCGATCTTGTCCGAACATGGACACGCCCTGCTGAAAAATTTCCTGGACAACTGACATGCGCGTATTCCTGCTGTTCGCTTTCATAATCGTTGCCGCTGCCGCAAACGCCGGTACGCTGGAAAAATGCAGTAAAAAAGAAAAAAATAAAGCCGGCCTTGCATCCTGCGTCCAGACCGAGAGCAACCGGTCCAGGAACATGCTGCGCGAGCGCAATCTTTCAGCAACGGAAGCCGTCAATAAAAAAGTGCAAAAGGACGGCAACCAGAGGCGACTGCGCCAGTACCGTACCGACCAGGCCCGATATGTCCGCAACCGCGCCGCCACTTGTCGCAAACAGCCTGTGGGTATAAAACGGCAGGCCTGTGAGGCCGACATGGATTATGCGCACATCGGCCGGCTGGAACGGCTCATCCGAAAAGGAAGTTGATCTTACATCCCGGACCGGAACTTTATAACCAGGAGCCCTCTGCATGCCGATCACCCAACAAGAAGCTCTCTTGCGCTGTATCGATCATCGAGAAATTTTCCATGACGAGATGCTGTCGCTGTTCCGCAAGATCATGGCCGGAGAGATGTCGCCGGTCATGATTGCGGCATTGACCGTCGGCTTGCGCGTCAAAAAGGAAACCATCGGTGAAATCGCCGCTGCCGCGCAGGTAATGCGCGAGTTCTCCACCAAGGTGCCGCTAACCGATACCGCCAACCTGCTTGACATCGTCGGCACCGGTGGCGACGGCGCGCATACTTTCAACATCTCGACCGCATCGATGTTTGTCGCAGCGGCAGCTGGCGCGCGCGTAGCCAAGCATGGCGGGCGCAGCGTCTCATCGTCATCCGGCAGCGCGGATGTGCTGGAGTCGCTTGGCGCCAACATCAATCTGAAGCCGGAACAGGTTGCGCAGTCCATTGCCGAAACCGGTATTGGTTTCATGTTCGCGCCGAATCACCACGCCGCAATGAAACATGCGGCGCCTGTGCGCAAGGAACTCGGCGTACGCACGATTTTCAATATTTTGGGTCCGCTGACCAATCCGGCCGGCGCGCCCAATATTCTGATGGGCGTATTTCACGCCGACCTGGTCGGGATTCAGGTACGCGTGCTGCAGCGTCTGGGCGCCCAGCATGCGGTCGTGGTCTGGGGACGCGACAACATGGACGAGGTATCGCTTGGTGCAGCGACGATGGTGGGTGAACTGGTTAACGGGGAAATTCGCGAATACGACATCCATCCGGAAGATTTCGGCCTGCAAATGGTGGCGAGCCGAAATCTGAAGGTCGCGGGCGCGGTCGAGTCGAAAGAAAAAATTCTCGAAGCGCTGAATAACACGTCGGGACCAGCGCGCGATATTGTCGCCTTGAATGCAGGTGCGGCGTTGTATGCGGCGGGTGTGGCAATATCGATTGGCGATGGGCTTGCCAAAGCGCGCGAAACGATCGCGTCTGGCGCAGCACGTGCCAAGTTGGATCAATTTGTGCTGATAACGCAACAACTGGGCAGCAAGAACCATGTCTGACGTTCTCAATAAAATCCTCGATGTCAAAGCCGATGAAGTCGCCTCCGCGAAAAAATATCGTGACCTGGCCAGCCTGCGCCGCGAAGTGGAGGCAAACGGCGAAGCCAGAAAAAACCTGCGCGGTTTTGAAGCCGGCCTGCGCGCGAAAATCGCGTCCGGTCAGGCCGGCGTGATTGCCGAAGTGAAAAAAGCCTCGCCGTCAAAAGGCATCTTGCGCGCCGATTTCCGCCCGGCGGAAATTAGTGCCAGCTATGCGAAGCATGGAGCTGCCTGTCTGTCAGTGCTCACCGACATGCAATTTTTCCAGGGCGCACCGGAATATTTGCAGCAGGCCCGTGCAGCATGCTCGATCCCGGTATTGCGCAAGGATTTCATGATCGACCCGTATCAGGTTTATCAAGCGCGGTCGTGGGGTGCGGATTGCATTTTGCTGATCGTCGCAGCGCTCGACCATGGCTTGATGGCGGAACTGGAAGCGTGCGCGCACGAGCTCGGCATGGGCGTGCTGGTCGAGGTGCATGATGCGGTGGAGCTGACTGCGGCGTTGCGATTAAAAACCGCAATGCTCGGCATTAATAACCGTAATCTGCGCACGTTTGAAACTTCACTGCAAACCACGCTCGACCTGATACCGCGCATTTCACCGGACAAGCTGGTGATTACCGAATCGGGCATCCGGACTTCAGATGACGTGAAGCGCATGCGGGATGCAGATGTCCATGCTTTCCTGGTAGGAGAGGCTTTCATGCGCGCGCCGGAACCGGGCGTGGAATTGAGCCGTCTTTTCAATTGACGGTGGCGCAACACTTATCAGCACACATAAAACCGTGCTAATAGGCATTCAATGCCAATATCCGTGATTAGTCCTGCAACCATGCGGAACGCATGCGTGCCGCAACCGCTGGCCCGGATTGTGCCATCAACGATATCTGTGGCGCATTGTCAGCCGCCAGCTTCGCAACCACACTGATCAGTTCGTCGCGCCGGAATGCATGCAGCGTAACCGAATCGCCGATGCGGTAGCGTGCCAGCAATGCCTCCAGATTGGCCGCCGACACACGCAAGCCATCCACAGCTACCAGCAAATCCCCGGCTGACAAGCCGGCACGATGGGCAGTGCCATCTTCATACACGTTGGCCACCTTGCAATCGGTTCCGTCGCGGGCAGTACGAATTCCCAGGCCGGGTTTGGCGTCTTTGCGGTTATCGGATACGGCGATGCCGAACGGCGTCAACAACTTGGCAAGCGGCAGATCGCCGGTGCCGCGCACATAACGGTCGAAGAAGCGTTTCAGTTTCAGTCCGGTCACCTCATCGAACAAGACCTCCACTTCCGACTCGCTTATTCCCTGGCCGTTGTTCGTACCGTTTGTGTAAAAATCCCGTCCGTAGCGCCGCCACATCGCGCGCATCACATCGTCCAGCGACTTCTTGCCCTTGGTTTCCGCACGAATTGTCAGATCGAGCGCCAGCCCGACCAGCGATCCCTTGGTGTAATAACTGACGATTGCATTTGGCGCATTTTCGTCCTGCCGATAGTACTTGACCCATGCATCGAAACTCGATTCAGCCACGCTTTGCTTGCTGCGTCCGCTGCCGCGCAACACGCCGTTGACGGCTTTTGCGACCAGCTTGAAATACGCATCCTGATCGATCAAGCCGCTGCGTACCAGCATCAAGTCATCGTAATAACTGGTGAAACCCTCGAACAGCCACAATAGCGAGGTGTAATTCTCGGTCTGCAAATCGTATGGTGCAAAAGCGGCAGGCTTGATGCGCTTGACGTTCCATGTATGGAAATATTCATGGCTGCACAGGCCAAGGAAAGTGCGGTAGCCATCGCTCATTTCCTTCTGCCCTTTTATCGGCAGATCAGCGCGCGCGCAAATCAATGCGGTCGACGCCCGATGCTCAAGTCCACCATAGCCGTCGCCTACCGCCAGCGTCATGAACACGTAGCGCTCCATCGGCGCACGCCTGGTTCTCGGCTCGAAAAATGCGATTTGCGTTTCGCATATTTTTTTCAGATCCGTGGTCAACCGAGCCATATCGAGATTTGGCACGTGGCCGGTGATGACAACGTCGTGGGGCACGCCGTGCGCGCTGAAGCTTGCCAACGCAAACGTTCCCAGCTCGACCGGATGATCGATCAACTCGTCGTAATCGGCGGCAATATAAGTGCCGAAACCATGGCGTCTGGCTTTCAGTTCGGGCAGTGCAGTAGCGACCCGCCAGGCTTTATACGCATCGCCATCGGGACGGCGGATATCAACCACATGCGGTGTGCCTTCCTGTCCGGTTGCCCGGAGAAAAACGCTGGTGCCGTTAAAAAAGCCGTGCGTCTGGTCCAGATGCGCGGCACGCACCGACAAATCCCACGCGTACACTTCGTACTGCAGCGTCAATGCGCTGTCGCACGGCGCCGCTTGCCAAGTGTGCTTGTCGAGTTTGCTGATGGCGATTTTTTTACCGCCTGATTCTGCGCGGATCTGCACAATATTGCGTGCAAACTCACGGATCATGTAACTGCCCGGAATCCATGCCGGCAACGCGAAAGTTTGCCCTTCCGGTGCGGGCGAATCGACAGTCAGGGTGACTTCGAACAGATGCGCCGCGAGATCCTTCGGGATAATGCTGTAGCGGATTGCGCTTTTAGTCTGATCCCTCATCCTAGCCCTTTACGTTGACGACCAGCCGGCCGCGCACTTTGCCGGCGAGGATGTCGGATGCCCTGGTCAATGCGTCGGCCAGCGTGATTTCCTGCGTGATCATGGCGAGCTTGGCTGGCTCCAGTTCATTGGCAAGCCGCTTCCATGCGGCGATACGCTTTGCCTTTGGCGCCATCACGCTATCGATGCCGATCAGCTTGATACCTCGCAAAATAAACGGCGCAACCGACGCCGGGAAATCCATGCCTTGGGCCAGGCCGCAGGCGCTGACCACGCCGCCATAACGGGTCTGCGCCACCGCATTGGCCAAAGTATGCGAGCCGACCGAATCGATCACGCCGGCCCAGCGTTCCTTCTGCAATGGCTTGCCCTGGGCAGACAGTTCTGCGCGGTCGATCACTTCCGCCGCGCCTAGCGATTTCAGATAGTCGGCTTCTGCGAGTTTGCCGGTCGATGCAACCACCCGGTAACCGCAGCCGGACAGGATCGCGATTGCAATGCTGCCGACGCCACCGGAGGCGCCGGTGACCAAAATCTCGCCGCCGTCTTTCCGCACGCCCTGCTCCTGCAGTGCCATCGCCGACAGCATCGCGGTATAGCCTGCCGTGCCGATCGACATCGCGGTTTTGGCCGACATGCCGGCGGGGCGCGGAATGAGCCAGTCGCCCTTCAGCCTGGCGCGCTGCGCCAGACAGCCCATATGCGATTCGCCGACACCCCAGCCGTTCAGGATAAACAGGTCGCCCGT
The DNA here is from genome assembly GCA_035995725.1 of Burkholderiaceae bacterium. Lineage (GTDB taxonomy): Bacteria > Pseudomonadota > Gammaproteobacteria > Burkholderiales > Burkholderiaceae_D > JAQGLW01. The sequence continues at coordinate 10,675 of DASYKE010000076.1, forward strand.
CTTCCAGTCCGGATGGGAGGATGCGATAACCTCGCCCGCGCCGTCGATGCCGGGCACCATCGGCCATTTGCGCACCACCGGCGATTTGCCGGTGATGGCGAGACCATCCTTGTAATTGATGGTCGAATATTCGACGCTGACGGTCACGTCGCCGTCATTGGGCAACTGCGAGTCGTCGAGTTGCGTAACTTTGGCGGCGGTCGTGCCGTCGTCGTTCTTGTTGAGCAAAATCGCGTTGAACATGGGAATCTCCGGAAAGCGAGCTTCGATTATAGTTCGGCGCAACGAAGCTTGTTTTATGCTGTTGAATAACGCTTGGGAAGCTTTGCCCAATCGGTCGCGCCCATGGAAAAACGGCGCGCCCCTCCGCGAGAGGGATGCGCGCCGCTGGCCGAGGAGATTACTTTTTATTTAAGGGAAGCGAATTTTCCTTCGAGCCCCTTCGCATCGATCGCGCCGGGAATACGCGTGCCGTCCGTGAAGAAAATCGTGGGCGTGCCGGTAATTTTCAGTTTTCGCCCCAGTTCGAATATCCTGTCATTCGGCGTCGTGCAGGATTCAGGCGCAACCGGAGCAGCCTTCCCGTTAAGCATCCATTCGTCCCACGCCTTGTCACGGTCAGCGGAGCACCATATATTTTTCGACTTGACGGATGAATCCTCGGACAGGATGTTGTACATGAATGTATAAACCGTCACGTTATCCATTCCCTCCAAGGTGTGGCGAAAGCGCTTGCAATAACCGCAGTTCGGGTCCTCGAACACGGCAATCACACGTTTGCCGTTGCCTTTTACGACCTTTAGCGCAGAGTCGAGCGGCAGGTCGGAGAACTTGATCCTGGTGAGGTCATCTATCCGGGCCTTGGTGTAATCCTGCAAGGTTCCGGTATCGAGCACCCGACCGACAAAAAGATATTTCGCATTTGCATCGGTATAGACTATTTCGCTGCCGATACGTACTTCAAAAAGACCGCTATACGGCGTCTTGGTGACCGAGTCCACTTTCGCGCCTTCTCCTATTCGGGGTTCGATCAGGTTTTTGATCTTCGCTTCCTGCGCCGTTTCGCCAAATGCGGTCAATGCTGCCAACCCAAGCAAGAACGCCGCTGCCAACTTGATTGCTTTCATATTTTCCCCGTTAAATCTGTTCCGCAAAACTGCATTAGAAAGTTTTCCCTATCGCGTGCGACATCAAACGCCGTTTTATGACAGGCAATTTGTTGATCAGGTTCAATCCGATATTCCGTGCCATGCGCAATGGCTCGAAATCGGCCGCGAACAAACGCTCCAGACCGTCTGTCGCGAGTTGCATCAACAATATATCTTCCTTGCGCGCTCGCGCATAGCGGCCAAGTATGCGCGAATCGCCGCAATCATGCTTGAGGCCACGTTGCGCGACGGTTTTTAACAAAGTGGCAACATCGGCAAACCCCAGATTCATTCCATGTCCGGCCAGCGGATGCACCACATGCGCCGCATCGCCTACCAGCGCCACGCGCGGCGCGATAATCGCGTGAGAACGAATCATTGCCAATGGAAATGCCTTGACCGTTTCCGGTTGCAACACATGCAGCTGGCCCAGTTGCTGATCCGGCAATTCCGATACGCGTTGCGCCAATTGCGCCAGCGGCTCGTGCAGCAGCGTGCCGGCCAGCGCATCGGGTGCCGACCAGACCAGCGATACCCGTTGCCCCGGCAACGGCAATAACGCGACGACGCCGTCTGCCGACGTGAACCATTGATATGCCACGCCATGATGCGGTTTTTCGCAGCCGAAATTGGCGACGATCGCGCGTTGGGCATAGGGCCGATAATCGATGCCGATATCGCATTGACTGCGCACCCAGGATTGCCCGCCATCGGCCCCGACGATCAATGATGCGATCAGCGTATCGCCGGTTTCCAGTTGCACCGTTGCGCGATCGTCGCCGGTACTCAATTGTGTGGCACACCCGGCAACGATGCGCACATTCGGCGCAAATTTCAACGCTGCATCGAGGGCTTGATTCAAATTGCCATCTTCAACGATCCATGCCAGCGCGTCCACCCGTGCACTGTAGGCGTCAAAGGCAAGCTTGCCCGCATTCTGCCCGCCATCGCCCCTGACAACCATTGCATCGACCGGCGCTACGCGCGAAGCATCCAGCGCGTCCCATACCTTGACCGAGGACAGCAAGCCACGGGCAACCTGGTTAAGCGCGTACACTCGCACATCCCATTGCCCCGCTGGCGCCGTTGGCGCACCCGGCAAATCGGAAGCCGGAACCAATAGTGTGACGTTCAGTCCTGCCTGCGCCAGGCCAAGCGCGGCTACCTTGCCTATCGCGCCATTGCCAATGACACAAACGTCGCTCTGCAAATTCATGAATCGAATGTTCCCGTTGAAGTGAATTGTGAACCGGTGATGCGCGCATTATAGCGGTCGCAACCGATCCGGACTGAGCATGCGCTTTGCAGAATTCAAATGTTTTGCTATACTTGCGCCCCTTGGCCTGGTAGCTCAGTCGGTAGAGCAGAGGATTGAAAATCCTTGTGTCGGTGGTTCGATTCCGCCCCGGGCCACCATACATGATGCGGGTTAGCGGTGAATGGCTGTTAATCCGCATTTCTGCAAATAAACGTTTGATTCTACCGCTTCGGTTCTTGTTCTTATATTTGCAGTTGCGGTCGAAACGACCATCGTGTGCAATTGGATCGAATAGGATCGACTAAATCGGGAGCCGTCGCTTGCCTAACTTGAAAAAGTTTAGGGCAATGTGACGTCGGAACGTACTTCGAACACATTCGCGGCCCTCACAAATGTGTTGTCGAAGGCTTTAAATCCGGTTCTTTCGCATTCATTGCAAGATGCAACGCATAGCCAAAATCAAGCTCCCGTCATCCCAATGTAGTGCATAGGCGAGCGCGTCAAGGTTTTGCGGTTTGAAGTTCTGCAGACAAGCACACTGTCATACGTTGCCTCCAAGCATGCATGTCCATAAGCTCGGCCTCGCCTTTTTAAGCTGCCACCGCACGAAAATTCGCCCGGACGTTGATTTAAGATTTACACTTGATCTTGCTACTCCGACAAGGATGGATTTGTCGGACCGAGGAAAATCAAGTGGAAGCCAAGCGAATATTGGTTGCGGTGCGCCCCCGTACAAATCAAATAATATCGGATGCATTGGCATCGGAATTCGCTTTAACTTTCTGCTCTTCCATGACAAGTGCCCAGTTGCTGCTTGATGAAAGCATCGATTTGATTATCTGCGGCATGCACTTTGACGATGGCAGAATGTTCGACCTTCTCCGGTACGCCAAGACAAATCCGAAGACCAGATCCATACCTTTCCTGTGCATCAAATCCAATCAAGGGATCGTACCGATTCGAGCCATTAAAAGCGTGGAATTGGCTTCCTATGTCCTTGGGAGTGACGGATTTATCGAGATGTATAAATGGAGAAGGCAATTCGGTGACGAGGAGGCATACAAGAAGCTGCGCGATATCGTTCGCCGACTGACGAGCATGGCCAAATGCTGATGCAGCCAACGGCTGCTTGTGAATAAAGATCCTTGTCCCTGCCCCTGATCGCAGCTGTGATCGCGCAAATACTCCATCGCTTGCTCTGACTCGATCCCTTTTACTGCCGCCTAAGATTTCCAGGACCGGGCATATCTGTTCACGACTGTCCGGATGAAAGCGCGTGAGAATGTATGTACCGGTGACTTGCGCATCCGGCGGTACCCTTCTTGCATTCAAAACTCATTGATCAACATATGCTGTTCGGACAGAGGCATGTGTTTTGCTGCGATACGACATAGGAGGTATTCCATGCATACACCAGCCAGCATAGCAAAGCACCCGATCCATCCGATGCTGGTTACCATCCCAATCGGCCTTTGGCTGTTTTCCTTCGTATGCGATTTGATTTATGTGTTCACCGATGCCAACGAGGGTTGGGCTGTCGTTGGATTCTATACGATGCTTGGAGGCATTATCGGTGCACTCGCTGCAGCGGTTCCCGGCATGATTGACATGCTGTCGCTACCTCCAGGCGTGAAGAAAATCGCAATAATGCATATGAGCATCAATCTTACGATCGTAGTGCTCTATGTAATCAACGCGTGGTTACGTATTCGGGAAGTGGAGACGTTGTGGCCGCTTTGGCTTTCGATCGTCGCGATTATGTTACTCGCTGTATCCGGCTGGCTTGGAGGCAAGATGGTCTATGTCCATGGCGTCGGTGTGCAAATTCCTCCGCAGCCGGTTCCTTGAAGAGACCACCGCCAAGTTATAACTTGTACCGGAATTTGTAAAATTTATCCGAAAAGCCTTGTTGCCGAATTCTTGCGTTACGTGCCGATGTCGATAACGTTATTGCCCTATACGCTTACTAATGACTAATGTTCTTTGGGAAATAACAATGTCAACTCACTGATATACATAAATATTATAATTGATATGAAAATTATCAATTAGATTTATATCTTTTTCCTTTTTATACTATGTGTCATTCCAATATTTTTATCCGGAGTTACACATGTCGACGATAGCCGTTAATCTTTCTGATCGGGTCCCTTTTGCCAATACTTATGCAAGCAATGTAGGCTTGACTGCGCGTGCATTCCTTGCAGCATTGTTAGCCGTAAAATCGCACCAGTCCCCCGAAGCTGCGGCAGTCCGTAAAGAAGCCGCTTCTGCGCGGACAAAAAGGCCAGGCATGCTGGCTCTATATCGCATGGCCAACCAGTATGATTCGGTGATGCCCAACCTCTACTCCGAAATGTGTTTCCTAGCTTCGCGCGGCTAAATAAGACCCGCTCAATGCCCAAAAGAGGCGTTCGATTGCCGGTTGAGTCTTGGGCGAAAGCATCCTTCGGCAAATCGCGAGACGCCCCGTTTCATTATGGTTCCGCATGCAAATTGCCCGGACAGTCGGGGCATCGGATGCCGGCTAATCCCGGCAATCGGCTCACTCGGATTTGGCCAGCAGAGTGAAATGCTCTACCGCAGGCGGTGCAGCAAAATAGGGACCGACAATGCTGCGCCAGTCCTGGAACGCGGGCGATCCGCGAAAATCAACAGTGTGATTTTCCAGGGTTTCCCAGAAAATCATCAGGATATAACGTTCCGGGGATTCGATACCCTTGTTCACCTTATGCCCGCAATAGCCCTTGGCCCTGGAAATCACCTGCTCCAGTCCACGCACGATAGCGGCATCAAATTCCAATTGTTTGCCCGGCTGGATGCGAATGTCGGCAAGTTCGAGAATCATGTCATGTCCCTGATCAGCAATTGTTACTACACACATAGATTGAATAAACCGGTTCTTTGTTGCGATACCTGCGGTACTTTTCCAGTCAATTTATTGTATTGTGACATTCCATCGAGTTTAACGTGAAATGCCACAAGACGAGATCGTGCGACAACAACGAAAATTCCCGACGCATTGAAATTGCATGCGATCTTATGTTGGGGCTCTGCATGGCATGGCGCTGTTGTTACATGTATCGAAGAATGCCTGTCATTACCATTACGCCACCACCACAACTTCTACATTCCCGTGTTTGCGCACGACATTGATACCGACGTTATTCGGATAGCGCTGAAGCAGCAGATCAACCGAAGTACCGCTGATAGATAGATTCCTGATCTCCACCGTTTCCAGAAA